>NZ_JAIQDD010000060.1:0-10816 GCF_020036995.1 Corallococcus sp. AS-1-12
TTCTTGCGATGTCACCCCACCTCTATGCGGCTCGTAGGACTGCTTATTCCGCGCAGACCTCCTGTCGGACAGGTTTCCGGAATGCGTGCCCGCGGGCGGGCTCTTCCCGTGGCTCGCTGTCCCTTGTCCGCTCGAGCGTGGCGCGCGCGGCCCCGTTCGATGAACAGACGGACTCGTGGGCCGTGCCTCCTGTGGCGCGAACGTGTCCGACAGTCGGACAGGTTTCCGGAAAGCGTGCCCGGCGGGCGGCCTCTTCCCGTGGCGCTCGTCCTGAGCGTCGGTACAAGCACTGTGTCGCGGCCCAGCGATGCGCTCCGCGCGGTGCTCGTCCTCGTGGAGACGCTTGGGTCGTTGCCCTGGGGCGAACCGTTGGCGGCCTACCTGGCGGCTTCGCGTAGCTCCATGAGGAGACGGCCCAGCATGTTGCTGCCGCTGCCGTCACCACCGTCGCCCCAGTAGTCGTCGTTCTCCGTGTGCTCCACCAGCTTCGCATCGCCTGTGGCCTGGAGCAGACGGGCGAGGTCCTCGTGCTGGGAGAACTTCGCCTGGAGGGCCTCGCGCATCACCGCCACCTTCACGGATTCCCAGTCGCGGCGGAGCTTGCGCTTGCGGTCCCGGCCCATGCGCGCCGCCAGCATCGGAGAGTTGGCCTTGCGGATCTCCTCCTGGTCCGAGGCGCTCTCGAACTTCTGCGCCTGGAAGAAGTGCTCCGTGGTCGGCCAGGTCTTGCCCCGGAGCTTGATGGGGTAGGGCGCGAAGTTCGAGGACCCCCCGTGGTTGTCGGTCACGCTGTGGAAGGGGATCACTTCGGCTGTACCTGGAGCTTCGCGGACTGCTCGCGCCAGGGATTGATGCGCCCGGCCTATTTCAGGCTCTCGAGGTCGATGACGAAGCGGTACTTCACGTCGCCCTTCTCCAGCCGCGTGAACGCTTCGTTGATGCCCTGGATGGGAATCAGCTCGATGTCGGAGACGATGCCGTGCTCGCCGCAGAAGTCGAGCATGGCCTGCGTCTCCGGCAGGCCGCCGGTGCCGGAGCCGGAGAAGCTCGCGCGCCGGGAGAGAAGCGCGATGGGGGCCACCTCCAGCGGCCGGGCCGGGAACCCTACCAGCACCAGGTGCCCGTCGCGCCGCAGCAGCTCCAGGTAGGCGTTGACGTCGTGGACCGCAGAGACGGTGTCGAGGATGAAGTCGAGGCTGTTCGCCTTCGCCGCCATCTCCTCGGGCCGCGATGACACGACCACCTCGTGTGCGCCCAGCCGCAGCGCGTCCTGCTTCTTGCGGTCCGTGTGGCTGAAGACTGTGACGTGCGCGCCCATCGCGAGCGCGAACTTCACGCCCAGGTGCCCCAGCCCGCCCAGCCCCACCACGCCCACCTTCCGCCCCGGCCCCACCTTCCAGTGCCGCAGCGGTGAGTACGTGGTGATGCCCGCGCAGAGCAGCGGCGCCACCGCCGCGGGGTCCAGGTTCGCGGGCACCTTCAGCGCGAAGTGCTCGTCCACCACGAGGCGGTCCGAGTACCCGCCCTGCGTGATGCCCTTCCCGTCCCGCTCCCGGCTGCCGTAGGTCAGGACACCCTGGACCTTGCAGTACTGCTCGTATCCATCCCGGCAGTCCGCGCAGGCGCGGCATGAGTCCACCATCGTGCCCACGCCCGCCAGGTCGCCCGGGCGGAACTTCGTCACCTCGCTGCCCACGTGGACCACGCGGCCCACGATTTCGTGCCCCGGGACCAGCGGGTAGGCCGAGAAGCCCCAGTCGTTCCGGGCCATGTGCAGGTCCGAGTGGCAGACGCCGCAGTAGAGGACGTCCAACTGCACGTCGCGCGGACCGGGCTCGCGGCGCTCGAACGGGAAGGGGGCAAGAGGGGAAGAGGCATCCGGGGCCGCGTAACCGCGAGCGGAAATCATGGGCAGTGCTCCTGAAGGACTGGGGTGCTTCCGACGCCCGGAAACATGTCCCCGGGAGGCTGTCCGCGAAACGGATGGAATCCGCACGCGCCATGTCGGAAAACTTCCGAATGGCCACCACCCCCCTCAACGCCCTGAACGCCTTCCTCGTCGTGGGGCGCCGACGCAGCTTCGCGGCGGCGGCCATCGAGCTGGGCATCTCCCCGTCCGCGCTGAGTCAGCAGGTGCGTCAGTTGGAGGCGCGGCTGGGAGTCCCGCTGCTCACCCGGACGACGCGGAGCGTGGCGCTGACGGACGCGGGTCAGCGGCTCCTGGAGCGCGCCGGTCCTTCCGTGGCGCAGGCGCTGGAGGCGCTGGAGGCCGCCACGGCCAGCGCGGGAGACATCACCGGCCGCGTGCGGCTGTCCGTGCCCACCATCTCCCTGTCCACGGTCGTCACGCCCATCCTGCTGCGCTTCGCCCGGCGCCACCCCCGCGTGGAGGTGGACCTGCGCATCGAGGACCGCATGGTGGACATCGTGGCGGAGGGCCTGGACGCGGGCATCCGTCCGTTCGAGGCCGTCGAGCGGGACATGGTGCAGGTCCGCCTGTCGGAGCGGATGCGCTACGTGGTGGTGGGCGCGCCGTCGTACCTCAAGCGCAAGGGGACGCCCCAGCGCCCGGAGGACCTGCTGGACCACGACTGCGTGAACATCCTGCTGCCGTCCACCGGCGCGAAGTACGCGTGGGAGCTGGAGCGCGGCAAGAAGACCTGGCGCATCCCCGTGCGAGGCCCCGTGCTCGCCACCAACGAGGAGGTGCTGGTGGCGATGGCGGAGGCGGGCCTGGCGCTCATGTATGCCTTTGAGCCCACCATCGTGCCGCGCTTGAAGCGCGGCACCCTGAAGCTCGTCCTGGAACCCTACGCGGCGTGGATGGAGGGGCTGTTCCTCTACTTCCCCAGCCGCGCCCAGGTGTCCCCCGCGTTCCGCGCCTTCCTGGACGTGGCCCGCGAGGTGACGACCGAACGGCCCTGAACGTCAGTCGCGCGGCGGGCCGCGGCGGCGGTCCACCACGCCCGTGGTGACGGGCAGCTCCGCGGACTCCTCGCCGTGGGCGAGCTGGCTCATGGACCTGGCGCTCTCCGCGGGCAGCCCCGCCCAGGTCCTCAGCCGCTCCAGCGCCACGGCCCGGTCCGCTTCCGGAAGGCCCGTGATGCGGGAGCCGTGGTTGCCACCCGGCTGGAAGAACCGGTACGAGTCATTGCGCGCGCTCACGCTGAACGCGCCCGTGGACCAGGGGTCGTTCTCTCCGTAGACGAGCAGGATGCGCTCGCCGAACGCCTTCACCCAGCCCTCCACGAGCGGCATGGCGAACGGGTTGAAGGCATACGGCCGCATGTCGAAGGGCACGAGCGCGCGCGGGTCGTAGCCCCGGGGATAGTGCTGGACGCCGCGCAGGTGGGACTCCTCCGAGGCGTAGCTGCCCAACTGCGTCGCGGCCTGGAAGTCGTAGGGCGCGTAGTAGTTCAGGTCCCTGTCGCTCATGTACGAGAGCCCCACCACCCAGTCCATGAAGTCCACCAGCCCCTGCGCGGGGCCGCCCGGCGCGGGAATCTGGTCACACAGCGACGCGTCGCCGTACTGCCAGAAGGCGAAGGCGAACTCGAGCGTGGTGAACTCCAGCGCCTTGTCCACGCCCAGGAAGTCGTAGGTGCTGCCGTAGGACGCGGCGGCCGTCGCCTGGAAGAGCGGGCCCACCTCTTCACGCCGCTCCAGCACCTCGCGCTGGAAGGTCTTGATGCCCTCACGGCACTCAGGCGTGCCCAGCTTGCTCAGGAACGTCACGTAGCGCGGGTCCTGCGTGCCGTAGCTGTTGGGCGCCACGTAGGCCACCGTGGCGTCCACATCCCGAGGGAAGAACGCCCGGTGGTAGAGCGACGTCATGCCGCCCTTGCTGCCGCCGGTGCTGATCCACTTGCCGGGGAAGAGCGGCTTGAAGGCCTGGACGATGCGGTGGTGGTCCGCCGCCGCCTGCTCGATGCTGAGCAGCTTCCAGTTCGCGGGCTGCGGAATGGAGGGCCCGAAGAAGCGGTGCTCCACCAGCAGTTGGTTGCCCTGCAGCAGGAAGGTGGGCTCCGTCTGGCCGGGGGACGTACCGATGCCGTAGCCCGTGCTGGCCAGCACCATGGGCGCCTCCGCGCTCCGGAAGAGCAGCGTCATCCGCTGCTGGAAGCGCGTGCCATTCGGGTGCAGGTGGTCCGCCGGCTGGTCATAGGTCAACACGAAGAAGCGCACGCCCGGCGCGGGAGCCGGCCGCTCCTGCACCACCGTGAGGCCGGGAATCGCCTGCAATTGCGCGAGGATGTCCGGCGCCGCGTCTTGTGTCAGGGATTGCGCCTGGACCTCTGGCGCGCTCGGGGCAATGGACTCCGGGGGGAACTCGCTGCCGCCGCAAGCCTGGAGCCCGAGTGCCAGCGCGCACGCCAGCACCGCGGGTCGACCGAAGAAACGTGACATGGGTGAAGCCCTCCTTGTTGGAAAGGCATAACGAACATGCCGGTCATGTATTTCAAGAAGAAGGACGTCCCAGGTGATTCTTGCAATGACTTGCGCGGCAACGGCTCAGGGACATGGTGGGGCCCTGTTCGGTGGAAGGCCCTGGCTCTAAGGTCCCGGGCATGAACGTCTACGAGATTCGCGGAGCCTTCGGTCTGGACAACCTGGTGCGCGCGGAGCGCCCGGACCCGGTGCCTGGACCCTTCCAGGTGCGCGTGCGCGTGAAGGCCACGAGCCTCAACTCGCGCGACCTGATGATGGTGGAGGGGCGCTACAACCCGCGCCAGAAGCTGCCGCTGGTGCCCAACTCGGACGGCGCGGGCGTGGTGGACGCGGTGGGCCCGGGCGTCACCCGCGTGAAGCCCGGCGACCGGGTGATGACGCTGTTCGCGCAGGGCTGGCAGGCCGGTGAGCCGACGAAGGCCATCACCGCCACCACGCTGGGCGGGCCGCTGGACGGCGCGCTCGCGGACACGATGCTCCTGCACGAGGACGGCGTGGTGCCCACGCCCGCGTACCTCACCGACGAGGAGGCCGCCACGCTGCCGTGCGCGGCGGTGACGGCGTGGAGCGCGCTCGTCACGCAAGGAGCGCTCAAGGCCGGGGACACGGTGCTGGTCCAGGGCACGGGCGGCGTGTCCATCTTCGCGCTGCAGATTGCCCGGATGTTCGGCGCGCACGTCATCGCCACGTCCAGCCGCGACGACAAGCTGGAGCGGGCCCTGAAGCTGGGCGCCCAGGAGGGCATCAACTACGTCACCACGCCGGACTGGGAGAAGGCGGCGCGCACGCTCACCGGCGGCGTGGGCGTGGACCACGTGGTGGAGGTGGGCGGCTCGGGCACCTTCGAGAAGTCACTCAAGGCGCTGCGCGTGGGCGGCACCGTGTCCGTCATCGGCGTGCTGTCCGGCGGCGCGGGCTCCGTGTCCCTGGTCCCCATCCTGATGCAGAACCTGCGCGTGCAGGGCGTGTTCGTGGGCCACCGTCAGTCCTTCGAGGCGATGGCGCGCGCGTTCACCCTCAATGACATCCACCCGGTGGTGGACCGCGTGTTCCCCTTCGCGGAGGCGCGCGCCGCCTTCGAGCACATGAAGCAGGGCGCGCACTTCGGGAAGATCGTCATCAAGGTGAGCTGACCCACGCGAAGTGGAAGTGGGCCTCCACCGTGGCCGTGGTGGTGCTCTTGGGCAGGGGCGGGAAGGGCGCCGCCTTCTTCACCGCGGCGAGCGCGGCGGCGTCCCACGCCCTGGCCCCGGACTCCGTGAGGATGGCGGTGGAGACCAGCTTGCCGTCCTTGTCGAGCACGGCCTGGACGATGGTCTTCCTGCCCGGGGCCGGCGTGCCCTTGGGGCCCGGCTGCTTCCAGGCCTTCGCCACGCGCTGGAAGGCTTGCTGCTGATAGGCCGGGCTGTCCACCGAGCCCTGGAAGTAGGTCTGCAACTGGGGGCTGCCGCCCGCGGCCAGGGCCCCGGAGGCGAGGGCCAGCGCGAGCACCACCACGGCGGTTTTCGGGATGCGGAGCATGGGCCGAATATAGGGCCCGCTCAGCTCCTCGGCTGGGGGCCTCGGGGCAGGGGCTTCGTTTCGGGGGGCTTGCTCGCGCCCTTCTCCGGCAGCCAGGACAGGTCGTACACCGCCGCGTCGCCCGCGCTGCGCATCAGCACCACGGAGGCGCCGTGCGCGCCGCTCATCTCCAGGCCGGCGGCGAACAGGCCCCGGTAGAAGCCGGCCACCACCACCGGGCGGCAGGTGAGCACGTAGCGCGTGGGGCCCGTCTGCTCCAGCCGCGCCTCCAGGTAGTTGGTGCCCGTGCGCAGGTTGCGCGTCATCCGCTCCAGCATCCGGTGCGGGCCCAACAGCCGCACGCCCGCCAGCAGCGCGCTGCCGATGAGCGTGGCCCCGTAGCCCTCCAGGAAGCGCCGGCCCACCACCTCCGCCCCGTCGTCCAGCGTGGCCGAGGGCGCGAGCACGGACGCCGCCAGCTTCAGCGACTCCACCCACACCTCCAGCGGATAGGCCACCGCCAGCTTTCCGCGCGGGTCGATGCCGGCCTCGCGCAACTGCCGCGCGCACGGCTCGTCCAGGTGGTCACCCAGGGCGCGAATCAGCCCTTCGAAGCTCTGCTGGAAGACAAGGCGTTCGGGACTCGGGCTCGGCATGTCCTTCCACGCTACCCGTGTGAGCGGGGCTGTCTCAACCCGGTAGGTTCCCAGGTCTCAAGAAGTCCGCGCGAAAGTGTCCGAAAACGCAGTGCGGCACGCGGTCCGGCGGGTCGGCCGACGCGGCTCGACGCGTCGAAGGAGGGGGGGCGGGAAGGGTGCGGTAGCGTCGTGGGCCATGCCGCACGACCCCCTCGCAGACGTCTCCACGGCCGCGATGCAGGAGCGCGGAGCCTCCCGGGGGGCTCCCCGCGCCGTGCCCGCGCTGACGGTGGTGTCCCATCCGGTGCCCCGGCGCATGGGGGAGCGGGTGCTGCTGGAGGCGGTGGCGGCGGGGCGGACGGTGGCCCTGTCCCGCAACGGGCCGGACTTCGCGAAGCCGGGCAGTTCGCTGGGGCTGCCGCTGGCGGATCCCTTCGTGAGCCGCAAGCCGCTGGAGCTCTCCGCGCTGGCGGGCGGAGGCGTGCGGCTGACGGTGCCGGAGGACGGCACGCACGTGGTCGCGGCGGGCGAGCCGCTCCCGGGCGCGCGGGACTTCGGGCCGGCGGAGCTGCGGGACGGCGTGGCGCTGGAGCTGTCGGGCCGCGTGGTACTGCTGCTGCACACGGTGGAGCTGGACGGCGAGGGCGCGGCGGACACGCTCGGCATGGTGGGCGAGAGCGCGGGCCTGCGGCGGCTGCGCAAGCACATCGAGCGGGTGGCGGACCTGGACGTGTCGGTGCTCATCCGGGGCGAGACGGGCACGGGCAAGGAGCTGGTGGCGCAGGCCATCCACCGGCTGTCACCGCGCGGGGCCGGGCGCTTCCTCAGCGTCAACCTGGGCGCCATCCCCAAGGAGCTGGCGGCGGCGGAGCTGTTCGGTTCGCGCAAGGGCGCGTACTCCGGGGCCACGCAGGACCGCGAGGGCTTCTTTCGCGCCGCGCACGGCGGCACCCTGTTCCTGGACGAGGTGGGCGAGGCACCGCCGGAGGTGCAGGTGATGCTCCTGCGCGTGCTGGAGACGGGGGAGCTGTACCCCGTGGGCGCCAGCCAGCCGGTGAAGGTGGACGTGCGGCTCATCGCCGCGACGGACGCGCACCTGGAGGAGCAGATCCGCGACGGGCGCTTCAAGGCGCCGCTCCTGCACCGGCTGGCGGGCTACGACCTGCGCGTGCCCGCGCTGCGGGAGCGGCGCGAGGACGTGGGCCGGCTCTTCTTCCACTTCGCGCGCGAGGAGCTGGCGGCGCTGGGCGAGGCGGCGCGGCTGGACTCGGAGGAGCCGCACGCGGAGCCGTGGCTGCCCGCGCCGCTGGCGTCGCGGCTGGTGCGGGCGGCGTGGCCGGGCAACATCCGGCAGCTTCGCAACCTCACGCGGCAGCTCGTGATTGGGAGCCGGGGCCAGGCGCGGCTGCAACTGGATGCGGCGCTCGATGAAGCGCTGGGCGCGGCGGCTCCAGCGTGGGCGCAAGGGGCGGGGACCGTGACGAGGCCCCTGGGGATGCCGGCGGGGGCTTCCGCGACGGGGGGCGCGGCGGGAGCTCCGGAGGCGCGCGAGGCGGCGGTGCCCCGGCGCAAGCCCTCGCAGGTGACGGAGGCGGAGCTGCTCGCCGCGCTGCGGGCGAGCGCGTGGGACCTGAAGGCCACGGCGGACGCGTTGGGCATCCCGCGCCCGTCCGTCTACGACCTCATCGAGCGCAGCCCGAACCTGCGCACCGCCGGGGACCTGGGCGCGGACGAAATCACCCGCTGCTTCGAGGCCTGCGGCGGCGACCTGGACGCGATGGCGCGCACGCTGGAGGTGTCGAAGCGCGCGTTGGGGCGGCGCTTGAAGGAGCTGGGGCTGACGGCGAAGGCACCTTGAGCGTCAGGGCCGCGCCACGTGGCACGCTGGGTGCTAAGCCGTCGCGTCATCCGTCCCCCTGGAGGGTTCCCCATGCGAAGCCGCGTCCACTTCCCGTTGTGCCTCACCGGACTGCTGCTGGCCTGTGCCAGCGGAGGTTCCCGCTCCACCGCCTCCGAAGCCGGGCTGTCCGATACCGGGCCGGTGCAGCCCTGCGCGGTGAACCCGACGCCGCCCGATGCGAACACCCTGGTGACCATCACCGCCAGCGAGGGCGGCAAGGTGCACTTCAGCACCACGAGGGTGCAGGTGCAGCCCGGGCAGACGGTGGGCTTCGTGTCCCAGGTGCAGCAGGACCGCTGCATCGTCGTGTCCAAGGGCGGGCTCCTGGCGGCGGACGCGTCGAACCCGCTGCTTCTGCCCGCGTGCACGAGCGCCACGTGGACGCTGAAGTCCGAGGATGAGCCGGGAAGGACCACGTCCCTGTGGTCCTGCCCCACGAGCGACTGCTCGAGGTGCACGCAGCCCGAGGAGGGCCTCCGGCAGACCATCAACGGCACGCTGGAGGTCACCGGGCGCGGCGAGGACTGAAGCCCCGGCGGGGCCTGTCAGGGCTTGCGGGCCCTGGCCGGCCTGGCGGGGGGGCGCGAGGGCTCGGCGGGTGTCCGGGGGCCGGTGCTGGCGGTGACGGCCCGGAGCTCATCGAGTCCGAACTGGATGTGCCGTGAGAGGTCCTGCGCCTTCGGGTCCTCGAGCCAGCGCTCGAACGCGACCTTGAAGACGGCGATGCCTGCCTCCGCGGCCAGGCTCGCGGTGGGCTCGGTGACGCCGCGTCCGCGAAGGGTCTCCGCGGCGGCCGAGGCAAGCGAGGCCAGCTTGATCAGCTCGCGCTCCCGGAGCTCCGCGTGCGCGGCGAGGAGCGCCTGCCGCGCACGTGCATGGTCGCGGCGGTCCTTGAAGAAGGGGGCCAGGGACTCGAGGGCGGCGGCGACCGCGTCGAGCGGCGCGGTCCCCTGGGGTGCATCCGCGATGCAGGTGACGATGCGCTCGTGGAGCGCGTCCGAGCCCCCGAACAGGACCTCCTTCTTGTCGGTGAAGTAGCGGAAGAACGTCCGCTCCGTGAGCCCCGCGCGCGCGGCGATCTCCTCCACCGTCGTCCGGTCGTACCCGTGCTCCTGGAACAGCGTCAGCGCGGCCTGTGCGAGCCGGTCTCGTGCGTTGGGTTCCCAGCGGCCCATGGGCACAAGCATAACCTGATTGCAGTCACTGACATCACTTGTTAGGAGTGATGTCAGTAGCTGACATCAAGGAGCTTTCCATGCGCGTATTCGTCACGGGTGCGTCTGGTTTCATCGGCTCGGCGGTGGTCCCTGAACTCCTGGGGGCGGGGCATCAGGTGGTGGGGCTTGCCCGCTCGGACGCTTCGGCCCGGGCGTTGGAGGCGGCGGGGGCGGAGGTGCATCGCGGTTCGCTGGACGATCCGGACAGCCTGCGCGCCGGGGCGGCGAAGGTGGACGGCGTCATCCACCTGGCGTTCATCCACGACTTCTCCCGCTTCGAGGACTCGGTGCGTGCCGACGCGCGAGCGATTGCAGCCATCGGCGCGGCGCTGGAGGGCTCCCAGCGGCCCTTCGTCATCGCGGCGGGGCTGTTGGGCCTGGCGCCGGGACGCATCGCCGTGGAGACCGACGCGGCGGCTCCCTCCGGGCGTGGCGCGTCGGAGGCGGCGATGCTCGCGCTGGCGGGGCGAGGCGTGCGCACGTCCGTCGTGCGGCTTCCGCCATCGGTTCACGGCAAGGGCGACCACGGCTTCGTGCCGCACCTCATCGCCTCCGCGCGGCGGACGGGCGTGGCGGCCTACGTCGGAGAGGGAGCGAATCGCTGGCCCGCGGTGCACCGGTCCGACGCGGCCCGGCTCTTCCGGCTCGCGCTGGAGCGGGCCCCCGCGGGTTCGAGGCTCCACGCGGTCGCCGACGAGGGCGTGCCCGTCCGAGACATCGCGGCCGTCATCGGTCGCCGGGTGGGGGTGCCGGTCGAATCAAAGACGCCAGGGGAGGCCGGCGACTTCCTCGGCTTCCTGGGGAGCCTCTTCGCGCTCGACACGCCTGCGTCGAGCGCCCGCACGCGCGAACAGTTTGGCTGGCGGCCCGAAGGGCCCGGGCTCCTGGCGGACCTCGACGACGACCACTACTTCGCACCGGGCGCTGGCACGATTCTGTGAGCGCGGTGGGGGAGCGCTGGACCGGTGGCGTCCTGCCGTCCGCATGAATGAGAAGGTGAGAACCCGCGAGACGCTCCCCGCCCGCGGCCACCTCCAAACCTGTCCGACTGGAGGTCTGCGCGGAATAGCGAGGCCAGTTGGCCGGCTGCCAAGCGACAAGGGGGACAGGAG
>NZ_JAIQDD010000061.1:0-10578 GCF_020036995.1 Corallococcus sp. AS-1-12
ACGTGAGCTGCATCGCCCTGAAACAGTGCGATTCGTTCCGTGAGGAGTTCTGTCTTCACCTCACTGCAATGGGGGCAGGCCGCGCGGGCGGTTCACGCAGCGGCCCTCACGTCTGGCTCCCACACCAGAAGACGCCCTGCAGCGTCGCGCACGGTGGCGGCTTCCTTGGACAGCACGCGCGAGAGGGCGGGCTCCGCCTCGATGGCATCTGAGAGGTCCGGAGTCGTTTCCCGCATGGCTTGCCGCATGAGGTGCGCCATGCGCTCAGCCGCGTCGTGCAGCCGGTTGGGGCAGTCCGCGCGCAGCTCCGCCACCAACTCGTCGTGCACCATGAGGACGAGCCGGGAGCCCCAGAGAGGGGAGTGCCGGGCCGTGTACATCTCCCGCGCGACGCGCCAGGTGGCCAGCTTCGCCCCCACGGCCCCCAGCCCCTGAAAGGGCGTGTTGAGCCACTGCGTGTAGCCGCACCCGCCCCGGAGGATGTTGGCCCCGGGAATGAGCACGTCCACGAGTTGCCCGCCGTAGGTGAGGCGACTGGCGCGGGAGAACAGCTCCCGTTGCTCGGGCCACGCGTCCATCCACCTGTCGCCGTAGCGCTGGGAAACTTCCACGCACGCGGCGCAGACCATCTTCACCTTGCCCTGGACGCGCACCGGCACGCGCTCGACGCCACACGTCTCCGCCGCCTTGGCCAATAGGCAGAAGCGGACGTCGTCCTTCGCCCGCGCGTGGTAGGCCATGGCGCCCGCGCCCATGCCGCCGCCCTTTCCGAAGTTGAAGACCTTGGCGAGCGCACGGAAGGACGTGGCCGTGGCGTCCTTCGCCTTCACGCGCGGCAGGAGGGCGGCGTAGCTCTCCCCCAGGAAGGTCGCGGCGGCGGATGTGTGGACGTCTTCCCTGGCCAACAGCGCCTCCGCCATGCGCGACCAGCCCACGTCCCAGATGGCTCGCTGGGCCATGGTGCGCAGCTCCAGGCCCGCGTAGTCCACCGAGCAATAGACGAAGCCGGGGCGGGCCTCGTGGCACTCGCGGACACCGCCTTTCTGGGGGAGCTGCTGGTAGTCGCTGGAGACGCGCGTCGTGGAGACGAGGACGTTGAATCGCGGGTTGAGCGGCACCGCGACGCCAGCCTCCAGCTTGCCCAGGTATGTGGAGCGGTACTTGTCCACCTTGCCGGCCTTGCCCAGCTCCTCCAGCAGCGGGTCGCCCGAATCGAGGAGCGTGTCCCTGTCGGTGGCCACCTGGCCGTCCGGGAAGCGCTCCGAGGGCGAGGTGACGGGCGGCATGCCGTTGTAGGCGGCTGAGACGCGTGCGGAGAGGCGCTTCGAGTCCTTCGTGCCATCAGGCCGGAAGATGCCCGCCGCGAGGAAGCGTGCGCGGTTGGCGTTCCACTCCGCCTCAACGCGCTGCCGCAGCTCCGCGACGCGCTCTCCGTGGGTGCGCAGTCCCCAGATGGATGCGAAGTGCAGCGCTAGAGCGGCGCGGACCTGGTCGGCTTCCGCGTGGAGGTTGCCGCCGTTGGGGACAGTGGCCGCGACGCGCTCTTGGGCGAGGTGGACGTCCAGGGTGAAGCGGGCGTCCCGCTTCGGGTAGGCCACGGCGGCGGCGGGCCACTGCTCCAGCGGCACGCCGTCGAGTTCCGCGTAGCGCAGGCGCCACGCGTCCGGAGCTTTCTTCTCGGCGCTGATGTCCTGGCCCAGGTGGCGCTTCACCAGGAGAGAGAGCGGATAGCGGGCGCCCTCGTCGTCGCCCAACTGGCGGCCCGTCTCCGGGTCCACGCCGTGTAGCCCCCGAGCGATGTCGATGAGCGCTTCGCGGATGGCGATGTCGTGCAAGCGCTCGGCTTCGGCGGCAGCGAAGACAGCATCCACGAGCCGCGCGTCGTCCGCGCACATGACGCCCAGGTCGTAGGCGAGGTTGGCCCCCGTTATGTGGATGCCTGGAGAGGAGAGGGCGTCTCGGAACCAGTCTCGCGCCTGGGCTGTGGAGAGGAGGCGCTCGCTGCCCGGTTCCGCATGCGCGATGGAGGCGCAGACGAGCGGCGGGGCGAGGAGGCCGGGTTGAATCAGGTGCGTCTCGGTGTCGAAGCTGAAGAGGGAGGTGGACACAACACGAAGAGGCCCGTGTCGTGGGCCAGCCGTGGCGGTAGGGGAGTCGCGCCAAGTACTCAGCTGCGTTGGGGAGGGGACTGCTCAGGCCAGGGCGTCGGCGAGGGCTGGCAGCTTCGCCTCGGCGCGCTTCGCCTCGATGGCCGCCAGCTCGTCGTCTGTGGGACTGACGGTGCTCCAGCGGTAGCCCTCGATGACCTTCCCGGGCTTGCCGTCCTTCTCGGGCAGCGTCTTGGGGAAGACCTCGCAGTCGATGAGGAGAAAGGCCCCGGCCTGCTTGTCACCAGTGAACTTGGCGAGCTGCTCCAGGGACAGCTCCTGCTCCTCGGCGCCGGCCAGCGCCATGACGAAGGCCTTGAAGCGCCCGCCACCGTTCTTCTTCGCGTCGGAGAGGTTCTCCACGTAGGAGGCCACCATTCCAATGCGACTGGGCTCGCTGGCGGGCTGCGTCCGCTCGGCGGACACCACCTTCAGCTCAGCGATGGCGGACAGGCCCTTGAAGCCGTCCTTGGTGCGGATGGACTGCACCTCCAGGCGGTAGCGACCGGCCTTGAGGTACTGCGCCCCGAGTGCCGCCTGGGCGCCGACGATTCGCGAAAGTGCTGCGTTGCTCATGTCACGTTGCTCCCGTTGGGGGACGCCGGAAGGACGTCCCATCCTCAATGGGGGCAGTTGCTCCATGTGGTGAAGCACTGGGGCTATGCTTAGACGGCCTGCGGCTGCGCATAGCAGGCGCAACGGGAGGGTCAATGAAGCCCCATGCCAACTGGACGGAGTTCGCGACAGATGTTGGACCGCGATTCTCTAGCTACCTTCAATCACTCAAAAGAGGCGAAATCGAAAGCTGGCTGCATCGGACATTCTGGTTGTTTTCATTTGTCCATGAGGGCATTGGTTCAAAGATTTCGAAAAACAAAGAGGCCGCTCGAATTTTGCAGCCACTGCTGACTGAAGTTCACGATATCCTTCGAGGGATTGTCCATTCGCAAGAGGCCGTGCTCCTTGCCGCCACGGTGCTTCAAGCGCGCACGGCTTTCGAGATACATTGCACAATAAAGTTCATCGCTGGCTCGCGGGAGCCAATGAAGTATGCAGATAGGTTTAGGCGATATGCGGATGTTGAAAGGTTCAGCTATCAGACTGGTAGCGCCAAGGCACCCAAGCTGAATGACGCGCAGAAAGAGGATATAAGGAAGAGGTGTCCCGAGTGGTTTAAGGCTGATGGCTCGCTCCGCTCGCGCATGAACTGGACGGCCGAGCAGGATACGGACAGTATCAAGAAAATTGCTGCGGCAGTTGGGTTGCTCGATCCCTATCTGCGTGGCTATGCGATCTCGTCGAAAATCACCCACGGGTCCCCTATGGGGAAGAATCTCTACATGGGGGAGGGGGGGATGTTTTTTGTGGCGAATCCCTTGCTCTGTAATTCACAGGCGGTAATTGGCGCCGGTGACTGCTTGGCGGCGATGGTTGAGTTTTGCGAATTTGCCGGAGTGCAGATGCCTCAGGAGGAAGTGCTGAAGCACCTAGTGGATGGTAAGAGTCTTGGTGGCTTGTTGAATGAGGAAGAATTCTAGGAGCTTGGATGATTGATCAGGACTCGGGGTGCGGATTCCATGGTTGAAGCTGATGGCGATTCTCGGCCGCTGATCGTTTTCTGGTCGTGGCAAAGCGATTCGGACGCATCGGTGAATCGAAATTTTATCGAAGACTGCCTGGAACGAGCCGTTAAGAAGATCTCAAAGAGCAGGGGTCTTTTGATTACGGTAGATCGGGATACCAAAGACGTTGGTGGGACGCCAAGTATTGCTGAGACAATTCTCAGGAAAATACGGTCGTCGGACTTGTTCGTTTTCGATGCGACGCATGTTTATCGCCGGCCGCGTGCGGCCCCCAATCCGAATGTGGCTCTGGAGTTGGGGTATGCATTGGCGGTGCTTGGTGAAACCCGAGTTATTGGCGTGCGGAACACTGTTGGAACGAAGGTCGACGAAGAGCCACCCTTTGATTTTCGACACCGAAAATGGCCGATAGACTACGTCCTTCGCCCGTCGCCTGGATGGCTCAGGAAGCTTGGGCGACGTTTCCCGTTTCTTTCCAAGCCGTTTCAAGAGCGGCGCGCAGTTGCCAGAGAAGCTCTTGTTAAAACATTTGAGCAGGCGCTAATTGGGGCCCTTGGCGAGCCCAAGACTGGTGCTTTGAGGGCGGATGTCGATCTCAAAGCGGCAATTCGCCTTTGGGCGCTTGTCTCGTCCTCGTGGCTGCAAGGATGGGTAAAGTATCGTCTGAATTACCCTCAGTACGAAGATCGTGATGTGCTTGGTAGATTCAATGAGTACGTTAGGAACTCCAGCTTGCCGGAGAATAGATTTTCAGATGAGAGGATTGGAGAGCTTCATGAGGCGGTGATTGGCTCAATGCGGGGGTATCTCAGGGTCTCAGCTTTTGAGCGAATTCCAGATGAAGTTGATGGTGGGAGATTTGTGATTAGTGCCAAGGCCAATGCCCATCGCGCCGGGCGCGATTATAGGGAGAATGATGCCATCTATGAACGTCAGGTTGCCGCAATCGAGGGTTGCGTCCAAGCGATCTGGGATGCGTGGGAGAGGTATGTTAGGGAGATGCATTCTCGCTATCCGGAAGTCGTTGAGGCTGGCGTGAAGGAATAGGTCTTGAGTGGAAAGTGTTGCTTTGAAGTGGTGGGTGCGATTGTAGAAGCTTTTGTGGCTGGCCATCAGTCTGCTGGATGAATGCTGCTCGTTCGCGAGCAGTAGCAAGGGCTGCCGCGTAGTCCTGCGTGTGAAGACACACGTCCACCTCGACGCAAGCTGCCTGCTGCCCGGGGCGGTGCGTGCGCGCGAGGAGTTGCTCCCAGAGAGCGCCGTCCGACGGCGGCGTCACCACAAGGTTTCGGCAAAACTGCTGGAGGTTCTTCCCCGTCGCGTGCGCCTTGATGCTCGCGACGATGGATCGGCGCCCGCTCTCCTGGAGGATGGCTTCGGACGCCGCGCGTCCCCCGCCGTAGAAGGGAATGCCAGCAGCGCGGGCGATCCGCTCGCCCAGCTCCGGAAACTCCACCCAGACGATTCCAACCTGGGTCCGCGCCCACTCAGCCGCGTCCTGCACGAGGAAGTCCGACACCCATACGGCTTGCGGCTCTGGCTGCACCGCGTCGTGAATCCCAGCCCATGCCTCCCACGTCGCGGCCTGCCAAACCGGCTTGTCGCCCTCGTAGGTCGGCACCATGTGCGCGCGGATGGCGGCCTTGGTGAGCAGCCCCGGCGAGTCCAGGTGTTCTTGCCGCTCGCCCTTCAGCTCCTCCCATACCTCCTTGTTCCAGGCCTTCCGCTTCGCGAACCACTCTTCGATCAGCTCCGGAGGCTCGCCCCTGGGGTAGCGCCAGCGGTGGTAGAAGCCGGCCGACAGCTGCCGCGCGCAAGCCATGGCCTGGAGCTGCTCCTGGAACTGCTCCCCATCCGGACGTTCGCCACCGTGCGCCAGCTCGATGAGCGCCAGCAACTCGACGGGCACCGGCCCCGGGTAGCGCGGGCGGATGATGAGCGGCTTGTCCAGGGCGCTCTCGTCCGTGGCGACGACGCCGCGCGTGTCGTTGCGGCGTCGCCGGAAGCCCTCGCGGACGTGCTCCTCGGGCTCGCACAGACGCTCCAGCGCGCCAGGTGGGGCAATCACCTTGCCTGGGTCCAGCGCCGTGCCCCATTCCTCGACGACGTGATGTGCGAGGGGCAGGGGCGAGCCCTCACGCAGCGCCAGTCGCGACAGGTGCGCGTAGTCCTTGATGCTCTTGGACGCGAAAGTGCCGGACAGGGCCACGAGCCGCGTCTCCGGACGCTTCTCGAAGTAGCGGAGGAAGCGCCCGGTGCGCGAGGCCTTCGGGTCCTTGAGGTTGTGCGCCTCGTTGAGGATGACGAGGTCCGGGCGGATGCGCTCCAGCAGGTCCGTCGCTTCCTGGCTGGAGAGCTTGTTGTAGGTGATGACGTGCAGCACCGGCAGGCCTGGCCGGAACCAGCGTCCGCCCGCGAGGTTGGGAAGGCGCCAGTGCGCGCCGTAGTAGTCCCACTCCGCCGTGAACTGCGGCAGCAGATTGGCGGGGATGAAGAGGCAGGCCACGCGGCAGGCTGGCATCACCATGGGTATGAGGAAGGTGGTCAGCTCCTTGCCGTGCCCCGTGCCGATGGGGCCCAGCAGCCCGCCCACGCGCGACGCCTCCAGCAGCGCCAGGGCCTGGACGCGCCGCAGCCGCGTGGGGCAAGGACGGGCAGGGGACATGGCCGCGCAGCCACACGGGCCTGTCGGCGCGCGTAGCTGGTTCTCCAGCGCCTCGATGTCCGCCGCAGTGTAGGACGCGGCCAGGTCGCGGCGGGGCAGGGCGAGGATGCGGGCCAGGTCTGAGGACCAGCCCACGGGCGAGCGGCCGGTGCGCGAGTAGTTCTCGGCTACCTGGGGCACGTTGCCCGGAGGCGGGGACGATGGCAGGGGCACGCCAAGGCGCTGGAGGAGCTTCACGGGCGGCCCTCGGCTACCGGACGCCCCGGACGAAGTGCCCCGTGCCGCACAGCGGCTCCAGGGCCTCCACCGCCACCTGCATCAGCTCGCTGCCGGCCACGCCCAGGGCGGCGTAGGTGCCGGGCTCGGGAGGCTCGGCACGGATGGTGGCAGCCAGGACGCCCTTCCACTTCCCGTAGGCCAGGGGGGAGTCGTTGGGGGCGACGCGGATGTCCACGACGCCGCACTCCTGCTCAATCTTCGCCACCATGCGGCCGACGTAGCCGGCCAGCGGCTCGACGGGACAGTTGGGCACGCAGTCCACGAACAGGGACAGGCTGGCCTCGGCGGGCCGCGTGGGCTCGGCGGTGCGGGCGGCCTCCATCTCCGCCTTCGTCCGCCGCTTGCGGCGCGGGGCCTCGTCACTGGCCGCCTTAGCGGGCTGCTCGGGCGCGGGGGAGGACGCCAGCGCCGGGTTGCTCTTGGGCGCGTCCGGGGGCAGCACCGCCGCTAGCTCCAGCTCCGGTGCCGCCTGGGCGGGTACGGGCGTCGTGGGGGCCGGTGCAGGCGTGGACGCAGCGGGCTGCACGGGCGGAGGCTGGGGCTTGAGGATGCGGTCCATCAGGGCCATTGGCTTGCTTCCTTGCGACTGCGAGTTGAGGCACTGCGCTTGGAAGGAGCACCCGCCGTACTTCTGGCAGGCGCTCCAGGTAGGTTTGACCTGGTTGGGGGAGGTGGCCCGCGCGACGTCGCGCATGCGGCGCGCCATCGGCTCGACGTGCGTGTGCCACTCGTCGCGGACGTGCTCGATGCTGACGGTGGCGACGACGGAGCGGGCGAGCTTCGCGCCGTGGGTCTGGAAATAGAGGTGCTCCAGCTCCAGCCGCTTCAGGCCCGGGAAGCGCTCGGAGGCGAGGACGGCCCAGTAGCCGTAGCCCACCATCTGGATGCCGGCGTCATGGGCAGCGGAGGCGAGCTGCTCGGGCGTGGCGGCGTAGCTGGCGATGGACTTCGTCGTCTTGTGGTCCGTGACGCGCAGCACGCCCTCGGCGAGGCGTCGCGGGTTGACGAGGTCGATGTAGCCGGTGAGCGGGATGCCGTCCGCGAAGAGAGGGGAGGGCTGGCCGAAGTGCTCCTCCACCAGGAGGTCAGGGCCTGGAGCGGGAAGCAGGTGCTTGCCGGCCGCCGCTAGTGGACCCAGCACGTCCTCGCCCGTGCGCAGGTAGTGCTCCAACTGGGCATGGACTGCGGTGCCAAGGTCCCGGGCCTTGAGGGGCCGCTCAGGCAGCCGGAGGACCTTGGCGAAGAACCACGCGCGCTCGCAGAGGGCGAACTTCCGTAACTGGGAGACGGACAGGCTGCGAAGGGCGCCAAGTTCGACGGCTTGCTGCTTCAGGCCTTCACGAGGGCGATCCACCCCAGACTAATGGGGGCAACTCCGTAGAGCTCGCTTAGTCACACCTGCACTCCGAACAGGCGAAATGTCGTGCTGGGTACGGGCACTTGGGTTGGTGGGGGAGACATGTTTTTATTGGCTGGTTGGGATTGCTTGGATTGGACGTCGCGGTGAGTGCGAATGTGGCCAAAAGGGGGCAATAAAAAAGGTGAGTACCCTCTTGCTCAATGGGTAGGCGCCCGTTACCGATTCTGTCGGGGCAGGTTGCGCGAGTTTCCTTCTGGCGAGGTGCCGATGAATCCGTTTGGATCGCCGTACCACGAGGAGCCGTCCGAGGAAGACGAGAAGGAGCAGCAGCCCACGCTGGACGAGAAGGAGAAGCCCGCGCTGGTGGAGCGTGCGACGAAGATTGTTTCGTTGCTGGCTTTGCCGACGACGGCGGTGTCGCTGCTTGCACTCGCGCTCAGTGTGTACAACTGGGGCTTGATGAGGGAGCTTACCGCAGCCCAGCGTGACGCTGCGGCGGCGCAGGCGGGACTGGCTGCTGCCCAGACCAAGCTTGCACTGGCCCAGTATCTCCAGATGGACAGCCAAACGCCGATCGTTAACACGAAGGCCGAAGCTGAGATGCAGCCGGAAATCGAGGTGTCCGCGACTGCTGAACTCGGAAAGAGCGGTCGTGAGTTGTTCATCACCGTGCGTACGAAGAACATCTCTAAGCGCATGGTTGCGGTGAATGTCGTGGGCGCCCGTGTCTGGGGAAACTGGTTCGCGGGAGCAACGCCGCAGAACAACGGCGGTAACTTGCTGGGCAGCTACATCCTCGTGCGCAACTGCGCCTTGGGTAAGTGCCCCACCGCGAATGTTCGTCATCGGGTGGCGCAGAGCGAGGAGGCGGCTCTGCGCCTTGCGCCGGGCAAGGAGAACACGACGTTGTTGGGGCCACTCCCTCTGAAGCGTGGCTTTTCAGGCCGAATGATTGTCGAGACGAGGGTGATGTTGGCCTCGACCTCCCTGCCTGAAGCGCAATGCGTGATCACCGAGACCTACGGGGATGGCCGCTTCCCGCTCATGCAACCTCCCGAAGGAGTCAAGAATTGCTTGTGGGAGGGTGGGGCCATCGGAATCTAGTCTGAATGATGCGCAGTTTCGGGTTGAAATAGGGAAGGAGGGACCATGAAGGACGGCAACGGCGGCAACTAGTCGGTAGGATCCGGGCATCGCGACATGGCGCGGGTTTCAGGGCCCCTAACGCAGGCGGGTTAGGGGCTCGTTACATTGTCGTGACCGTACCTGTGCGTCATGATGCATTGCGGTACTTGCGGTTAAGCTGGGGCTCTTCTCCTCAGGCGCGGAGCGAAGCGCCTCCGGCACCACCCAGACCCGCCGACGCACGGTGGCCACGCTCTGGATGCGCTTCCGGAAACCGAGATCGCGCAGGACGCTAGCAATCTCCCTATCCGTTGCTGCGTTGAGATTGCCCTTCAGGACGCCCAGCGCTTCCTCCGCCACGGTCAGCAGAGGCACGTCTACCGGACGCCGCGCAGGAGGCATGCGAAGGAGCCACTGGACGATGGCATCTCGCTTGCCGTCGTTCGGCGTCTCGCTGCGCTCCTTTGCCTGGGACTCAGCGCGAGGAGCTTCCTCCTCCGAAAGCCACCACTTCTCGCCCTGGCGGAAGCGCGCTACGGCCTCCGCCCAGACCTGCGCGCGGTCCGCCTTCAGTGCCTCGATGTCGATGGACGTGCAGCGCACCGGCCACCAGCGCCGGTAGCCACTCGGGTCGTTGCGCAGGTACTCCTCGCTGTTGGTGGTGCCGACGAAGACGCACCGCCGCGCCGTGCGCACTGTGACGCGCCCGTAAGGGGGGCGGTAAGTGTCCTCGCTGCGCGACACGTAGGCCTTGAGGGCCTGGACGTCCGCCGCGCGCCGGACGGCATCCAGCTCCGCAAGCTCGATGATCCAGAACTGCGAAGCGAGCGCTGCGGAGTCCTTATGCCCGATGTCCAGCGTTGCGTCGCTGAACCACTCGCCTGCCAGCACGCGGAAGGCCGTGGACTTCCGGAGTCCCTGGGCGCCTTCCAGGATGAGCACCGTGTCCACCTTGCAGCCAGGCCGAAGCGCCCGCGCCACGGCGCTGATGAGCCACTTGGGTCCGATGGTGCGCAGGTGCGCCACGTCGCCTGTGGCGCCCAGGTAGCGCTCCAGGAAGGTATCGATGCGCGGCCTGCCGTCCCAGACGAGGCCCTCCAGGTAGTCCCGAAGCGGGTCGTAGGCGTTGGCGTGGGCCACCTGGCGAAGCACGTCGCGCACCTGGGCGGGGCGGGGCATGAGGCCCAGGCGCCCGTAGCTGCTGCCCTGGACCCAGACGGCAATCTCCGTGTCCAAATCGTCCTGCCGCACGTCCGCGCGGAGGGGGCTGCCCGAGAACTCGATTTCCTTCGACGTCTCGTTAAAGCGCAGCGTGCCCCGCCACTCGGGCGAGCGCAGCAGCACCATGGACAGGTTGGCCTCGCAGTTGCGTAGCTTCTTCTCCCCGTCCCGCGTCTCGTAGGTGAGCAGCTCCTTGCC
>NZ_JAIQDD010000062.1:0-10424 GCF_020036995.1 Corallococcus sp. AS-1-12
CTCGTCGTCACCCGCTGGATTGCCGAAATGCGGGACAAGGCCGGCCTGACGAACGCCCAGCTCAACGCGGCGCTCGGACTTCGCGGGATGGCTGGCCACTGGACGAGCCAAGGCGCCCAGCCCTACGTGCCTCACCGGAAGCACTGGCTGGCGCTCCTCGAGCTCTTCGGTGTCGCCGAGCCGCCGGAGCCGATCCGCTCGATTGCCGAACGCATCATCGCGGAGAAGGGGAAGCCAGGCCCCAACTGGTTCCAGCGCGCCGTTACCGGGCAGCACCACGAAGCATCCGCTGGCCAGCGCTGGCGCTCCAGGAACGGCCTCAACGCCAACCTGGCGCCCAAAGAGCGCCGTGACCAGCCGGCCACGGAGGCCGCGCGCCAGTGGCAGGGGTGGGGCACCGCCCTCAAGCCCGCTGCGGAACACTGGATCCTCGTACGCAAGCCCCTCACCAGCACCGTGGCCGCGAATGTCCTAAGCCACGGCACCGGCGCCCTCAACATCGAGGCGTGCCGCGTCTCCGGTGACGGGAAGGAGCGCTGGCCGGCCCACGTCACGTTTGACGAGGAGGCTGCCTCCTACCTGTCAGACGAGGTGTCGCGGTTCTTCTACGTGGCCAAGCCCTCGCGCTCGGAACGACACGCGGGAGCCGGGCTCAACACCCATCCCACCGTGAAGTCCATCGCGCTCATGCGGTGGCTGTGCCGGCTGGTGACGCCTCCGGGTGGCGTGGTGCTCGACCTCTTCGCAGGTAGCGGTACGACGGGCATCGCAGCCCTCGCCGAGGGCTTCGAGTTCGTCGGCATCGAGCGGGAGCCCGAATACCTGGCGCTCGCGAAGGCACGCCTCGAACACGCCCTGAAGCAGGGTTGCGACGAGGCGACGCCATGAAGCTCGTCTCCATCGACCCTGGGCTGCGCCTCTGCGGCGTGGCCCTCTTCGACGTCCCCTCCACATCCCTTCTCTGCGCGGGACTGCCGAAGAACCCCGAGCCCGCCCACGGTGCGCTGTCACTCGCATCCTGGGCGGCCATGGCCGGCGCGGTGCAGGCCTGGCTTCACCCACGCATCCAGGAGGAGCCCTTCCAACTCATCATCGAGCTGCCCCGCGTCTACGCCGCCGCGCACCAGCGGGGCGACCAGAACGACCTCATCCAGCTTGCCGGCGTCGTTGGCTCGCTCGGCGGAGCACTGGCGCCTGTCACGGAGCGCCGGAGCGTCTTCCCGCGCGAATGGAAGGGCACCCTCGACGCGGACGCGTTCATCGAGCGCATCAAGCAGCGCCTGGACTCCGCCGAGCACCTTCGCGTCGAGCTGCCAGCCGCGCGGGACCTCCACCACAACGTCTGGGACGCCATCGGCATCGGGCTACATGCGCTCGGCCGCCTCGCGCCTCGCCGCGTCTTCCCGAGGTGAACATGGCCACGCAACCGACCGGCCCCGGACTCGACGGGCCTGCCGTTACCGTGGAGCGCGCGGCGGAGTTGCTGCATTGCAGTCGTTCTCGCGTCTTCGCGCTGTTGAAGGATGGGCACCTCGTTCGTGCACCGCGATTTGGACGGGAGACAACGCTCGTCACCGCATCCGTTCTGGCAGTCCTGAGGGTTGGCACCGCGCCCGCCGAGCCCGTCCAGCGCCGCGCGACGCGCTCCAGGCGTCGCGCGGCGGCCCTTCGCACCGTCCCCTTGGACGGCGGCATCAAGCGACCTGACGGGACTCCACGTTGACGTTGGCGGGGTCGTCAGGATGCTCCAGCCGTAACGGGAAGACGATCATCGGAGGCACCTGCACGCCCTCGTAAAAGAGCTTGGTCGTCCGAGTGCTCAGGTGTCCCATGACGGCGGCCACCATCTCTACCGGCACGCCGCCCGAGGTCGGCTTCACGACCTGCCCGCACTCAGCGGACCATGTCGCGAAGCAGTGACGTAGCTCGCCAGGATTGATGGGCGTCACGTCGTCGTCCGGCATCTCCTTCCGGAGCCGAGCCGCCGCATAGCCAATGCTTTCGCGGACGGTATTTCTGCGAGGAGAACTCTTCCGAGCCTGGAGCCGCTGTGCAGCTGCGAATCCCTGCGCGTCCAAGCTGACAACGTGCACGCGGCCATTCTTGTGGCGAAAGCTGACGGTCCCCCAAATGCCACAAGGGGCTTTCACCTCCAGCAGCACTCCACCTCCAGTAGCAATCCGCCCAATCTCGGAGTCGTGCATCCCGGTCTTCGCTCGAAGACAAAGGACGTCCCGGACGGCTTGGCTCTTGATGGCGGCATAGAAGCGCTCCACCAACTTCATGGGGTAGCCCTTCGTTCGCCGTCCCTTCTCGGCTACGGAAGGCGGAACCCTGAGTTCCAACGTTGGGTCCTCGGCCGGTTTGAGCCTGTCTTCCTCGCGGAGCCACGCGGTGAGCGTCTTCAGTGCGATGATGCGACTCTTCCGCGCCGTCTCCCATTCGGTGAGGTGCCGGCGCAGCTCGCGGAGCTGAACCTTGCGCAGGTCCCGCCCACCAAGAACATCGGCCCAGGCTGCCAGGTAGTTCCGAACGTCGCGCCGGTAGTCCCGGCTCCGTCCCTTTTCGGTGAGGTGCGCCATCAAGCCGGCCAGGACCTCCTCGTCGATCCGGACTGGCGCATCGTCGGCCGCCGCCTGCCGCCGCGTGCGGTAGCCGTCTGGGTTGCGCTCCCAGAGCGCGAGTTCCGCCAGCGCCTCCCGTTCGCTCCTTGCGTCCAGGGCCACCCCGAATCGGCGGCCCGCCCACTGGCGCTCGATAACCCACACCATACGACCTGCAACCTCTCGAACCCGGCCGCCCTGCCACTTCCCGACCCACTTCGCTCCCATTTGTCCCTCGGTGCGTTACCGGTGCGTTACCGGTGCGTTCCAAGGGCTAGATGGGGGCGTTTTCCCTCTGATGGCCGCTGGGCTAGAACTCGCCTTCAAAACCGGTGAGGGGCTGCGAGAGCAGTCCCTGGCGAGTTCGATTCCCGTGCCCTACCGCCACCGCGCCTCGCGCGTCAGGCCACCTTGCTGCGGGGCAGGACGTGGAGCAGCGCTTCGTGCGCGCCGTACAGCATCTTCTCGGTGGTCTTCCAGTCCACGCAGGCATCCGTGACCGAGCAGCCGTAGCGCAACTGCATCAGGTCCGCGGGGATGGGCTGGTTGCCGGCCTGGAGGAAGCTCTCCACCATCAGCCCCACCACCGAACGGTTGCCCTCGCGAATCTGTTGCAGCACGTCCCGCATCACCAGCGGCTGGAGCTCCGGATTCTTCCAGGAGTTCGCGTGGGAGCAGTCCACCACCACGTTGAGCGGCAGCTTCGCCTTGGCGAGCGTCTTCTCCGCGAGCGCCACCGACGCCGCGTCGTAGTTGGGCCGCCCTCCCCCGCCTCGCAGCACCAGGTGACCGTAGGTGTTGCCCCGCGTGCGGATGATGGCGCACGCGCCATTGTCGCTCAGCCCCAGGAAGCTGTGCGGGTGCGATGCGGAGACGATGCCGTTGACCGCTGCGTCCAGTGAGCCATCCGTGCCGTTCTTGAACCCGACGGGCGTGGAGAGGCCGGACGCCATCTCGCGGTGCGTCTGCGATTCGGCGGTGCGCGCGCCAATCGCCGTCCAGGAGATGAGGTCGCCGTAGTACTGCGGCGCGATGGGGTCCAGCGCCTCGGTGGCGGTGGGCAGGCCCAGCTCCGCCACGTCCCGCAGGAAGTGGCGGCCCCGCTCCATGCCCTCCTCGATGTGGAAGGAGTCGTCCAGGCGCGGGTCGTTGATGAAGCCCTTCCAGCCCGTGGTGGTGCGCGGCTTCTCGAAATACACGCGCATCACCACGAACAGGGTCTCCTGAACGTCATCCGCGAGCTTCCGCAGCCGCCTCGCGTAGTCCAGCCCCGCCACCGGGTCGTGCATGGAGCAGGGCCCCACGATGACGAAGAGGCGCGGGTCCTTGCGGTCCAGGATGTCCATCAAGCCCTTGCGTCCGGCGAAGACGACCTCCGCGGCACGCTCCGTCTGCGGAACGCGCCGCTTGATCTCCTCCGGGGAAGGCATCCAGTCGAATCCCAGCACGTTGAGGTTCTCGGTGCGAGTGGACATGGCAGTGGGCTCTACAGGCGTCTTGCCTGACGGGGCTCCGTCAAAGGCTCGCTTGGGAAGTTCTTGCGGAGCGCGGCTCCGGGACGCGTCGCGACGTCACTCACGGCCGGGGCTCCTGGGGAGCGGGCGCCGGCATGAACGCCGCCCCCGGTCCCGCGATCTTCAAGGCCAGCGCGGAGGCGGCCACCACCAGGAACGCGCCGACGAAGAAGAGCGAGGTGTGATTGAACGACCGCCTGAAGGCGTCCTGCACGTGGGTGCCCAGCGATTCCCTCGGCCCGACCTGCGAGAAGAAGATCGCTGAAACCAGGGCCACTCCCAGCGCGCCACCAACCTGCTGGATGACCTGCACCGCGCCGGAGCCGGAGCCGGCATCCTTGAGCGGCACGGTCCGCATGACCGTCTGGAACAAGGACGCAATGCACATCCCCGCGCCCAGCCCTCCGAGGAACAAGGTCACCGCGAAGCCCTGTGAGCCGACGTGGCCGCCCACGTTCTCCACGATGAGAGGGAGCGCCCCGAACGCCCCCATCAACAACAGCGCCCCACCCAGGATCTTCGCCTTGAGGCTCGCGATCCGCCCGGAGACGATCGTCGCGGCGAGCACGCCCACCGGGAACGGCGCCGTCGCCAGGCCCGCCTGCAGCGGCGTGAACTGGAGCCCCACCTGCAAGAAGATGGCGAAGATCACGAAGAAGCCCTGCAGCGCGGCGCAGTAGACCAGGATGGCTCCAGCGCCAATCAGGTAGTCCCGGTTGGACATCAGGTAGACGGGCAACAGCGCCGAGCCGCCGCGCCTCGCCAGGAAGCGCTGCCACGCCACGAAGGCCACCAGCAGCGGAGCGAAGGCCGCCATCGCCAGGAAGCACCAGAGCGGCCACCCGTGGGTCCTGCCTTCCACCAGCGGGAAGATGAGACACAGGATCGCGGCCGCCGCGAGGCCAATCCCCAACCAGTCGTTGCGAAGCCCCTCGTGCTGCGGCGACCGGGGCACGAGCACCAGGGCCGCCGCGATGGTCAGCAGCCCGATGGGCAGGTTCACCAGGAAGATGAGCCGCCAGCCGAGGTCGAAGAAGTTCGCGTGAAGCAGGAGACCGCTCGCGAGCGGCCCGGAGATCGCCGCCAGCCCCGCCGTCAATCCGAACAGGGGGAACGCTCGCGCCCGGTCCTTGGGAGGGAACATCGTCTGCGCGATGGCCATCACCTGCGGCGACATCATGGCCGCCCCCAGCCCTTGCAGGCCGCGCGCGGCGATGAGTGCGTCGGCGCTCGGGGCGGCTCCACAGAGGACCGACGCGGCGGTGAAGACCCCGACGCCCGTGGCGAACATCCCCTTGCGGCCCACGATGTCCCCCAGCCGGCCAAAGGGGAGCAGGCACAGGGCATAGGTCAGGATGTAGATCTCCAGCACCCACTGGATGGCGCTGTCGCTGGCCTGTAGCCCCGCCTGGAGGCTGGGGAGCGCGACGTTCATGATGCTCACGTCCAGCAGGTTCATGAACCACGCCGCCAGGAGCACGAACAGGGCGGGCCAGCGTTTCGCGTAGGGGACCTGGGTGCTGCCCGGGCCCGCTCCGGCTGTTGCGTTGATGGGATTCATAGAGTCTTCCGGGCCCTCAGGTGTTCAGCTTCGCGAGCTCGGACCGCATCAGCTTCCCGCTGGAGGTCCGGGGAAGCGTCTGGAGGGTCGCGAACAGGTGCGGGTAGTGGTCCTTGCCGAGCTTCTCCTTCGACAGGGCGCGCAGCTCGCTCCACAAGCGCTCGGACTCCGTCGTGGAGAACTCCTGCTCACCGGTGACGATGAAGGCCTTGGGCCTTGGCAGTCCGAAGTCGTCGCGGACGACGCAGACGGCGCACTCCTTCACCCGGGGATGGGTCTGAAGGACAGACTCCATCATCTCCGGTGAGAACCAGCAGGAGTTGATCTTGATGACCGAACCGGCCCTGCCCACGTTGTAGAGCCGGTACTCGGCGTCCATGAAGAACATGTCCTGGGTGTTGAACCAGCCGTCCACGAACTGGGCCCCGGTCAGGGCGGGGGCGTTCACATAGCCCCGGGTCAGGGCTCCGCCTCGCACCCAGAGGACGCCGACCTCACCCACCCGACAGGGCTCGCCGCGCGGGTTCACCAGCTTGACCTCGAACCCCGGGACCACCACGCCCGTGCACCCGGGCGCGACCTCGCTCTCCCGGTTCGAGATGAACGTCGAGACGGCTTCGGTGCACCCGATCCCGTCCAGCACGTTCACGCCGAAGAAGCTCCGCGCCTCCTGGTACAGCTTCCAGGGCAGCTTCTCTCCAGCGGAGATGCACACCCTCAGCTTCGGAAACCGCGCGCTCCCGTCGCGCTTGGAGAGGAGCAGCTTGTAGATGGCGGGGACCGCGAACAGCACGGTCACTTCGTGCCGCGCGAGCACCTCCGCGACGCCCACCCCACTGTCACGAGGCGCCGCGATGACATGCGTGGCCCCCGCGTTGAGCGACAACAGCAGGTTGTTCAAGCCATAGGCGAAGAAGGTGGGGGACGGCGTGTAGACGCGGTCGTCCGGCCCGAGCTCGACGACATAGGGCGCGTAGTTACGACTGCAGGTGATGAAGTCGGCGTGGGAGTGCAGCACCGCCTTCGGCACTCCCGTGGACCCCGAGGTGAACAGCATGACGGCGGGGGCCTCCGGCGACACGGGCACCGGCGAGACCGCTCCTTCCCCATCGTCCAGCGCGTCTGGCGGCAGGAAGGACGCGAGCTCCTCGCACCGCAGCGTGTGCAAGGTCGGCAGGTGTCGCTCGACGGTCGACGCGACGTGGAGCACCAACCGGGGGCTGGCCGCGCTCAACATCGCCTCGAAGTTCGCGGCCGAAGCGGTGTGGTTGAGCGGCGCGAAGATCCACCCTCCCAGGAAGCACCCCAGCATCACCGCGACGGTCGGAATCCCGTCCGGCGCCGCGAGCGCCACGACCTCTCCCTGCCGGAGCCCCAAGGCCTTGAACCGTCGCGCGTAGGCCGCCGCCAGTCGCCGCAACCCGGCGTAGGTCACCGACCGGCCGCTCCGCGGCTCGATGAGCTGCGAACCGGAGCGAAGGTGTGCGTCCCGGAAGATGAACTCGCAGAGGTTCGTTGCCCTGGCCTCCACGTCGGCGAGCGCCGGGTTGGCGGCGGTCACCTGGTCCGAAGGCTGGAACCGCGCCAGCTCGCCCCGGCGGCGCGCGTGGAAGGCGTCCCACTCCGCACGGCGGAGCTCGCCCCAGAATCCGCGCACCCCCTCGATCTCGATGCACGGCTTGTGGACGCCCCCCTCTTCCGCTTCGAGTTCCCGGAGGAGCGCTTCGAGGAGCGCCGGCTCCATCCTCCCTGGCGCGAAGGAAGGCGTCGAGACGACAGCCGCGCCCCCGAGGCGGACCGAGGCCCCTCGCACGTAGACGATGTTCTTCGCGAGAACCTCGGGGCGCGGTCTCAGGTTCCAGGTGCCAAAGAGATCGATGACGACGCTGTCCGGCCGAAGCTCGAGCGCGCTTGCACGTGCCTGTGGAAACAGGATGACGACGTGGACGGGCGATGCGGCGGGGCCTTCCCCCTGCCACGAAGCCCGGGCCCGGAACGCGGCCTCGGTTCGTGGGTCGGCGCCAACCAGTTCGAGCGTAAGGCGCTGGTCCTTCAGCCCCCCGCTCTCGATGAGCGCGTCCAGCACCCGTTGCACCAGCAGGCTCACCGTCGACGTGCCATCGCAGAGCGGGCCGCTTGAGAGCGATGGCGTGTTCCCCTTCCCCAGGCGGCGGGCGGTGTGCTGGCACAACGCAATGACGTGCCGACCGGGCTTCTTCGCCAGGTGGACGGCGGCCTCCTCCATGGCGTTGCTGTCGGAGCCCCACCAGCCGGGCACGCAGAGGTGGTCGATCCTCACCGCGGTTCGCCCCACCGTCATCCCCGCGGACTCGAGGAGGAACGGCTGGAGGAGCGTCCCCAAGACGTGGCCTACCGCTTCGGCGTCGGCGTCGTCATATGCGAGGAGGCTCGCGTCCAGTCTCGCCAGGCTCGGGAGGTCGGCCGGTTGGAACAGGACGGAGATCACGGTATCGGCCTCGACCTGCGGGGCCTCGCGCTCCTCGCAGTCCTCCACGAAGGGGATCTCGTCAGGCGGCGGCCGGCCCGTGAGGTGCCGCAAGAGGAGGTCGCTGCGCCCGTGGGCCAGGATCTCCAGGACGGCGTCCAGGCCGTTCAGGAACCGGTCGAGCCCGGAGGGTGTTGTCGCGGCAGAGACCACGACCTCCAGCGCCTCCGCGCAGGGCTCTTGAACACTGACTCGAACGTGATGCACGGCCGCCAGGTACGAGGCGACCAGGGTGTGGAGCTTTCCCTGGCGGTCCAGCTCCCCGAGCCAGAGGCCGAAGCGCGCCGGCCGGGCACCGCGCGGGCACGTCAGCGGGATGGCGAAACGCGAGCCCGTCTGGCGGATCATCCTCACGACATCCGGGTGCTTCTCCACGGCGAGCCGCAGCCGCCGTGCCAGCGCTTCGACGCTCGGGCTGGGAGGCGCTTCCGGCGCGCCGACGCGGAGGTCGACGTCCGCGTCCGCCGCGTCATCGCGGGTGCCGGAGGAGTGCCTGGCGAGCGCGTTCATTGTTCCCCCAGCGTCGCGCACATGAACTCGATGACCTTCTGGTGCCGCTGCATCAGGCGCCGGACGGTCACCTCGGAGAAGAGCTGCGCGGGGAACTCGACGACGGCGTGCAGGTAGGTGTCGTCACCGAAGAACTGGAGGTCCAGCTCATTGGGCGTCGTGCGCTCGTCGCGCTCGATGACCTCCATGTCCACCCCCTCGGCCCACTTGCCTGTCATCGCCGTCGGGAAGTTCTGGTGGCGCAACATGACGGGGACCAGCGGGATGTGGCTGCTGTCGCGCTTCTTGTTGAGGGCGCTGAGCAGGAGTTCGAAGGGCAGAGCCTGGTGCTCGAAGGCGCCCAGGACGCTCTGCTTCGCTCGCAGCATCAGCTCGCCAATGTCTGGGTCACCCGCAAGGTTGATGCGCAAAGGCAGGATGTTGATGAAGAAGCCGACGAGGTTCTCCAGCTCCAGTTGGGTGCGCCCCGCCGTGGTCGTTCCGATGCAGATGTCGTTCCGGCCGGTGTACTGCCGGAGCACGATGGCGAAGCTGGTCATCAACCCCATGAACAGCGTCGACTGATGCGCCTGATTGAACCGGGCGAACGCGCGCGCCAGGGCATCCGGATACCGGAAGGTGAACCGGGTCGCGTGCCACGTCCGGTCAGGCGGCCGCGGATAGTCGTACGGCAGCTCGAGGTCATCCTTGTAGTCATCCAGCGTGGACTTCCAGTAGGCCAGGTGGCGACTGAAGTCCTGCTGCCGCTGCCACACCGCGAAGTCGGCGTACTGGATGGGCAGCGGGGGCAGCCGTGCCTCGGTTCCCGTCACGTGCGCCGCGTAGATCAGGTTGATGTCGCGGCTCATCACATTGAACTGCGACCAGGCGTCGTAGACGATGTGATGCATGCCCATCAGGAGGACGTGGGAGTCCTCGGCCAGCCGCAGCATGCGGACCTTGAACAGCGGACCGTTCTCCAGGTCGTAGATATGCCCCGCCAACTCATCCATGCTGGGGATGATGTCGGCCGTGGTCGCGTCACGGACCGGGATGTCCAGCGCCACCGAATCCAGGATCACCTGCACCGGCGTGGTGTGGCCCCTGGGAACCCGGAAGACGGTGCGCAGGCTTTCGTGACGGGCGACCAGATCACGGAAGGCGGCCCTGAGCGCGGGGATTGACAGCGGACCTTGGAGCCGGAGGCCGATCGTCCCGTTGTAGCTGGTTCGCTGCTCCTTCATGTGCTCGTGCACGAACCACAGCCGCTCCTGCAGGAAGGAGAGCGGAATCGCCTGCGTCCGCTCGACCGGCACGACACTGGAGAGCTGGACCCGGGATGTGTCCTTGAGCTTCTCCTCGATGTGGCGGGCGAGCGGCTCCACCATGGGAGTCTCGAAGACGGCGGCCATCGCTACTTCCACGCGGAATGCCGCCCGGATGCGCGAGATCAGTTGCGACGCCAGCAGGGAGTGCCCGCCGAGGTTGAAGAAGTTGTCGTGGATGCCGACGTGCTCGAGTCCGAGGACATCGCTGAAGAGTGCCGCCAGCTTCTGCTCGAGCGCACTGCGCGGCGCGACGTGCTCCTCGCGGCTGCTCGTCAGGTCCGGCGCGGGCAGGGACAGCCGGTCCAGCTTCCCGTTGGGCAGCCGTGGCAGTGCTTCCAGCACCGTGTACAGCGTCGGCACCATGTACGTTGGCAGCAGCTCCGTCAGGTACTCGCGCACCTGCTTCGGCTCCACCGTCATTCC
>NZ_JAIQDD010000063.1:0-10410 GCF_020036995.1 Corallococcus sp. AS-1-12
ACGTGAGCTGCATCGCCCTGAAACAGTGCGATTCGTTCCGTGAGGAGTTCTGTCTTCACCTCACTGCAATGGGGGCAATCCGCGTGAGTGATTACGCCGCTACTCTCACCTCGGGCTCCCACGCCAGAAGGCGCCCTGCAGCGTCGCGCACAGTGGCCGCGTCCTTCGACAGCACGCGCGAGAGGGCGGGCTCCGCCTCAATGGCATCGGCGAGGTCCGGGGTCGTCTCGCGCATGGCCTGCCGCATGAGGTGCGCCATGCGCTCAGCCGCGTCGTGCAGCCGGTTGGGGCAGTCCGCGCGCAGTTCCGCCACCAACTCGTCGTGCACCATGAGGACGAGCCGCGAGCCCCAGAGTGGGGAGCGCCGGGCCGTGTACATCTCGCGGGCGACGCGCCAGGTGGCCAGCTTCGCACCCACGGCGCCGAGGCCCTGGAAGGGCGTGTTGAGCCACTGCGTGTAGCCGCACCCGCCCCGGAGAATGTTGGCGCCGGGGATGAGCACGTCCACGAGCTGCCCGCCGTAGGTGAGGCGGCTGGCGCGGGAGAACAGCTCCCGTTGCTCGGGCCATGCGTCCAGCCACCTGTCGCCATAGCGCTGGGAGACTTCCACGCATGTCGCGCAGACCATCTTCACCTTGCCCTGGACGCGCACCGGCACGCGTTCGACACCGCACGTCTCCGCAACCTTGGCCAGCAGGCAGAAGCGGACGTCGTCCTTCGCCCGCGCGTGGTAGGCCATGGCGCCCGCGCCCATGCCCCCGCCCTTGCCGAAGTTGAAGACCTTGGCGAGCGCGCGGAAGGACGTGGCCATGGCCTCCTTCGCTTTCACGCGCGGCAGGAGGGCTGCGTAGTTATCCCCCAGGAAAGTCGCGGCGGCGGACGTGTGGACGTCTTCCTTGGCCAGCAGCGCCTCCGCCATGCGCGACCAACCCACGTCCCAGATGGCTCGCTGGGCCATGGTGCGTAGCTCCAGGCCTGCGTAGTCCACGGAGCAGTAGACGAAGCCGGGACGGGCCTCGTGGCACTCCCGGACACCGCCTTTCTGGGGGAGCTGCTGGTAGTCGCTGGAGACGCGCGTCGTGGAGACGAGGACGTTGAAGCGCGGGTTGAGGGGCACTGCGACGCCGGCTTCCAGCTTGCCCAGGTAGGTGGAGCGGTACTTGTCCACCTTGCCGGCCTTGCCCAGCTCCTCCAGCAGCGGGTCGCCCGAGTCGAGGAGCGTGTCCCTGTCGGTGGCCACCTGGCCGTCCGGGAAGCGCTCCGAGGGCGAGGTGACGGGCGGCGTGCCGTTGTAGGCGGCTGAGACGCGTGCGGAGAGGCGCTTCGAGTCCTTGGACCCGTCAGGCCGGAAGATGCCCGCCGCGAGGAAGCGGGCACGGTTTGCGCTCCACTCCGCCTCCACTCGCTGCCGCAGCTCCGCGACGCGCCCGCCTTGGGTACGCAGCCCCCAAATGGAAGCGAAGTGCAGCGCCAGGGCGGCACGGACCTGGTCGCCTTCCGCGTGAAGATTGCCGCCGTTGGGAACCGTGGCCGCGACGCGTTCCTGGGCGAGGTGGACGTCCAGAGTGAAGCGGGCGTCCCGCTTCGGGTAGGCCACGGCGGCGGTGGGCCACTGCTCCACCGGCATGCCTTCGAGTTCCGCGTAGCGCAGGCGCCATGCGTCCGGAGCTTTCTTCTCTGCGCTGATGTCGAGGCCCAGGTGACGCTTCACCAGTAGAGACAGCGGATAGCGGGCGCCCTCGTCGTCCCCCAGCTGGCGGCCCGTCTCCGGATCCACACCGTGCAACCCTCGCGCGATGTCGATGAGGGCCTCTCGGATGGCGACGTCGTGCAGGCGTCCGTCTTCGGCAGCGTCAAAGACAGCGTCCACGAGCCGCGCGTCGTCCGCGCACATGACGCCCAGGTCGTAAGCGAGGTTGGCGCCCGTCAGGTGGATGCCTGGAGAGGAGAGGGCATCCCGGAACCAGTCACGCGCCTGGGCTGCGGAGAGGAGGCGCTCGCTGCCCGGTTCCGCGTGCGCGATGGAAGCGCAGACGAGCGGCGGGGCAAGGAGGCCGGGTTGAATCAGGTGCGTCTCGGTGTCGAAGCTGAAGAGGGAGGTGGGCACAACACGAAGAGGCCCGTGTCGTGGGCCAGCCGTGGCGGTAGGGGAGTCGCGCCAGGTACTCAGCTGCATTGGGAGAGGGGGCTGCTCAGGCCAGGGCGTCGGCGAGGGCTGGCAGCTTCGCCTCGGCGCGCTTCGCCTCGATGGCCGCCAGCTCGTCGTCCGAGGGGCTGACGGTGCTCCAGCGGTAGCCCTCGATGACCTTCCCGGGCTTGCCGTCCTTCTCAGGCAGCGTCTTGGGGAAGACCTCGCAATCGATGAGGAGGAAGGCCCCGGCCTGCTTGTCGCCCGTGAACTTGGCGAGCTGCTCCAGGGACAGCTCCTGCTCCTCGGCGCCAGCCAGGGCCATGACGAAGGCCTTGAAGCGCCCTCCGCCGTTCTTCTTCGCGTCGGAGAGGTTCTCCACGTAGGAGGCCACCATGCCGATGCGGCTGGGCTCGCTGGCGGGCTGAGTCCGCTCTGCGGACACCACCTTCAGCTCAGCGATGGCGGACAGGCCCTTGAAGCCGTCCTTGGTGCGGATGGACTGCACCTCCAGCCTGTAGCGACCGGCCTTGAGATACTGCGCGCCGAGCGCCGCCTGGGCGCTGACGATTCGAGAAAGTGCCGCGTTGCTCATGTCCTGTTGCTCCCATTGAGGGAGGACATCGAAAGGACGTCCTCACCAGCTCAAATGGGGGCATTTGCAGTGCTTGATGAAAAACGAGCGTAAATATCGCACTGGCACTTCTGACTGCTGGACGCCAGGCTCTACTTGGTTCGAGCCTTACGCGTGCGCTGGAGCTTTATGTTCTCCCACATCACTAATTTGCCCTGAGTTCTCATGATTGCGCGCACATCGCCGTCTTGCGAGATAACGAACCCTATGCTGCCGGGAGTGCTGTAGCAGTATCTCATCATCGATCTGTGACGGGTCCCATAGTCCTCAAGTCTAAAGGCGCTTAGTCTGTCTGGACGCGCTAAAGCATCTGACGTCCTGAAGAGCTTTGGCGGATTCTGGTGACAGGTGATTTCCGTCCCGAACCCTTGGACTGTCAGGTCGGTTGTCAGGACGACGGCGCCATCAACTCTGGAGAGAAGAGATAGAAACCATACAACCCCATCGATCTCGCTCTTGCTGTCAGCTAGTTCAAATTTTGATATCGACTCGTCAAGATAAAGTGGTTCTGGAATATGCCCCACATCTTTTTCCAGGTACTCGTCGCGTATTTCGAATGAGGATTCGGCAAGCGTTGCCTCGCTTGTGGCCGCAGACAGAAGGGATGTTCTGAGTCTTGGATATTTAATCCTGAATTTTGGATCAAGGCTTGTCAACTTCTTGTCGGGCGTAATGATTAAGGCGCCACCATGCCGATGGTCGCGTATGCGTGAGAGGATGCGGCAGAGAGTCTCTTTGGCGTTGGTTCTTACTAGGTCGGTCCATGTTGAGGCTGGCTCTATCTTTGCTGCGGGGAGTAGAGGCTTTAGTTCGTTGGCAAGGCCGTTCAGTGCTGTCTGAAGGGCGACTGAGATGGGGCCGACGTTTATGACGTCGGGTTGGCTTCTTGTGATTGAGTTGATTCGGAGTTCGGCGATGACATCGTAGTCTTTGGATGAGAAGATATGCCCGAGCCCCCTGATTTCTGCCTGGAAGATTCCCGGCCGTGGAGCACCTCCTGGTGCGTCGTAATTCATGAATTGATAATGAGGGTTGTTCTGATCGATCAACCCCCAGATTATGGGTAAGCCGGATTTCGTGTGGAAGACCGCGAATGATGACGTTCGCGGATCCGTCGCCTTGGCTAGCTTGACGGCATTCCTCGTGTTGAATGGGATGGCTGTCGCGAACGGAATCCTTGTCCAGGTATTCCGAATGGGTCGCTCGAACTCCATTGGCGGAGTGGCAGGGACCGGCTCCTTGGGCGAGAGGTACGAGATGGAGAACTTTATTGGTTGCCCTTCCTCTGTCTTGAGGCTTGAGGCAAACATTGCTTTGAAAATCGCATCTAGTGTTTCCTGATTCGGCCTGTCGGGGGAGTTGGAAATTGCGTCGTAGATTGTTTTAGCTAGGTCTTGTGGTGTTTTTTCGGACGATGGCATGTTGGTGGCGGGGCTGGTTATCAATGCTGATTGAGGCTATGTGCCAATAGCTTCTGAGGTTGGCCGTCTGTTTGCTGAATGAAACGTGCTCGCTCCCGTGCAATCGCGAAAGCCTCGATATAGTCCCGCGTATGGAGGCACACGTCTACCGCGACGCAAGCCGCCTGCTGCCCAGGGCGGTGCGTCCGCGCTAAGAGCTGCTCCCATAGTGCGCCGTCAGAGGGTGGCGTCACCACGAGGTTGCGGCAGAACTGCTGGAGGTTTTTCCCTGTCGCGTGCGCCTTGATGCTCGCGACGATGGCCCGCCGGCCGCACTCCTGGAGGATGGCTTCGGACGCGGCCCGCCCTCCGCCATAGAACGGCACACCAGCCGCACGTGCGATCCGCTCACCCAGCTCCGGGAACTCCACCCAGACGATTCCCACCTGGGTCCGTGCCCACTCCGCCGCGTCCTGCACCAGGAAGTCTGACACCCACACCGCTTGCGGTTCTGGCTGCACCGCATCGTGAATCCCCGCCCAGTCCGTCCAAGTCGTCGCCTCCCAGACGGGCTTGTCGCCCTGGTATGGCGGCGACATGTGCGCGCGGATGGCGGCCTTGGTGAGTAACCCTGGCGAGTCCAGGTGCTCACGCCGCTCGCCCTTCAGCTCCTCCCACACCTCTTTGTTCCAGGCCTTCCGCTTCGCGAACCACTCCTCGATCAGCTCCGGTGGTTCGCCCCGAGGGTAGCGCCAGCGATGATAGAAGCCCGCTGACAGCTGTCGCGCGCAGGCCATGGCCTGGAGCTGCTCCTGGAACTGCTCCCCATCCGGACGCTCGCCACCGTGCGCCAGTTCGATGAGCGCCAGCAACTCGGCGGGCACCGGGCTTGGATAGCGCGGGCGGATGATGAGCGGCTTGTCCAGGGCGCTCTCGTCCGTGGCGACGACGCCGCGCGTGTCGTTGCGCCGGCGCCGGAAGCCCTCGCGGACGTGCTCCTCGGGCTCGCACAGCCGCTCCAGCGCGCCAGGTGGGGCAATCACCTTCCCCGGGTCCAGGGCCGTGCCCCATTCCTCCACGACGTGGTGGGCCATCGGCAGGGGCGAGCCCTCGCGCAGCGCCAGCCGCGACAGGTGCGCGTAGTCCTTGATGCTCTTGGACGCGAACGTGCCGGACAGGGCCACGAGCCGCGTCTCCGGCCGCTTCTCGAAGTAGCGGAGAAATCGCCCGGTGCGCGAAGCCTTCGGGTCCTTGAGGTTGTGCGCCTCGTTGAGAATGACGAGGTCCGGGCGGATGCGCTCCAGCAGGTCCGTCGCTTCCTGGCTGGAGAGCTTGTTGTAGGTGATGACGTGCAGCACCGGCAGCCCAGGACGGAACCAGCGTCCACCCGCGAGGTTGGGCAAGCGCCAGTGCGCGCTGTAGTAGTCCCACTCCGCTGTGAACTGCGGCAGCAGGTTGGCGGGGATGAAGAGGCAGGCCACGCGGCAGGCCGGCATCACCATGGGCATGAGGAAGGTGGTCAGCTCCTTACCGTGGCCGGTGCCGATGGGGCCCAGCAGCCCGCCCACGCGGGACGCCTCCAGCAGCGCCATTGCTTGGACGCGTCGCAGCCGCGTGGGGCAGGGACGGGCAGGGGACATGGCCGCGCAGCCACACGGGCCTGCAGGGGCACGCAGCTGGGCTTCCAGCGCCTCGACGTCGGCCGCCGTGTAGGACGCGGCCAGGTCGCGGCGGGGCAGAGCGAGGATGCGGGTCAGGTCCGAGGACCAGCCCACGGGTGAGCGGCCCGTGCGCGAGTAGTTTTCGGCAATCTGGGGCACGTCGCCCGGAGGCGGAGTCGGCGGCAGGGGCACGCCAAGGCGCTGGAGGAGCTTCATGAGCGGCCCTCGCTACCGGACGCCCCGGACGAAGTGCCCAGTGCCGCACATCGGCTCCAGTGCCTCCACGGCCACCTGCATCAGCTCGCTGCCGGCCACGCCCAGGGCGGCGTAGGTGCCGGGCTCGGGCGGCTCGGCGCGGATGGTGGCGGCCAGGACGCCCTTCCACTTGCCGTAGGCCAGGGGCGAGTCGTTGGCGGCGACGCGGATGTCCACGACGCCGCACTCCTGCTCAATCTTCGCCACCATACGGCCGACGTAGCCGGCCAGCGGCTCGGCGGGGCAGTTGGGCACGCAGTCCACGTAGAGCGACAGGCCGGCCTCGGCGGGCCGCGTAGGCTCTCCAGCGCGGGCGGCCTCCATCTCCGCCTTCGTCCGGCGCTTGCGGCGCGGGGCCTCGTCGCTGGCCGCCTGGACGGGCTGCTCAGGCGCGAGGACGGACGCGAGCGCCGGGTTGCTCTTGGGCGCGTCCGGAGGCAGCACCGCCGCCAGCTCCAGCTCCGGAGCGACCTGGACGGGGACGGGTGGCGTGGAGGCCGTCGCAGGGACGGAAGTGACGGGCTGCGCGGGCGGAGTCTGGGGTTTCAGGATGCGGTCCATCAGGGCCATGGGCTTGCTTCCTTGCGACTGCGAGTTGAGACACTGCGCCTGGAAGGAGCACCCGCCGTACTTCTGGCAGGCGCTCCAGGTGGGTTTGACCTGGCTGGGGGAAGTGGCCCGCGCGACGTCGCGCATGCGGCGCGCCATCGGCTCAACGTGCGTGTGCCACCCGTCGCGGACGTGCTCGACGCTGACGGTGGCGACGACCGAGCGGGCGAGCTTCGCGCCGTGGGTCTGGATGTAGAGGTGCTCCAGTTCCAGCCGCTTCAGTCCCGGGAATCGCTCGGCAGCGAGGACGGCCCAGTAGCCGTAACCCACCATCTGGATGCCGGCGTCATGAGCGGCGGAGGCGAGCTGCTCGGGCGTGGCGGCGTAGCTGGCGATGGACTTCGTCGTCTTGTGGTCCGTGACGCGCAGCACGCCCTCGGCGAGGCGTCGCGGGTTGACGAGGTCGATGTAGCCGGTGAGCGGGATGCCGTCCGCGAAGAGAGGGGAGGGCTGGCCGAAGTGCTCCTCCACCAGGAGGTCAGGGCCTGGAGCGGGAAGCAGGTGCTTGCCGGCCGCCGCTAGTGGACCCAGCACGTCCTCGCCCGTGCGCAGGTAGTGCTCCAACTGGGCATGGACTGCGGTGCCAAGGTCCCGGGCCTTGAGGGGCCGCTCAGGCAGCCGGAGGACCTTGGCGAAGAACCACGCGCGCTCGCAGAGGGCGAATTTCCGCAACTGCGAGACGGACAGGTGGCGGAGGATGCCCCCCTTAACGGCATGCAGCTTAACGGCTTCTGCAGGTGGGGTCACTCCCACTTAATGGGGGCGGACACGGCGCTTCACCTTGCTAAAGTGAGGCCGTATGGATCAGCACTTCGTTCCTAGGTCTTATCTTCGCCAGTGGTGCCGCGAAGACGGCTTTTTGATCCGCTATCGCAGAGTAGGGCCTCCGGGAGCTCTTCGGCTTGTCGCGGACAAGAAACCGCCAGAGGGCGTCTGCTGGGAGCCAGACCTATATTTGCTCCCAGAAGGTGGGGTCGCGAATGGGTTGACTGGAAATGGGGTTGAACATTTACTTGCTAAGGCAGTGGACGAGTCGATTGCGCCTATAGTTGAAGCGATAGGCGAGCGAACAGGACTCGTAGATCCTCTTGTTGGAGGCAAGGTCAAGTGGCTCATGCAGAACTTTACTGCCCGGGCCCCAAGCACTCTATCTGTTATTGAGAAGGAAGTTGTTAGTTTTGCGGTTGAGCATGAGTCTTGGATTTTGAGAACGCTGGAGCGCGCGATGACTCCAGCAATGAGGTCGGAGCTTAGTCAGTATCTCGACCCAAGAATGCCTGCTGTTGCGGCAAGAGCTAGTTTGGCGGGAATGGCTGCTAACCAGTTTATTCCGATGTCGGGGTGGCTGGAGGGGCGCGTATGTGTGCTTCATTCGAAAAATGCGAAGGCGATGCTGGCTGCTTTTGGTTTGGTGGAATTCCCGACCTTTGAAGAGCCTGTTGTTCAATGGCAAGATAATGAAGCGGGACTCGTTGCGAGTTGGTCTGTGTCGCCGGATGCCATAGTTTTTGTGATAGATGGGCATGGGGCGCATCCATATGAGTTGGCTCGGCGTCACATCATCAGTTCGCTGAGGCATCAGCGGAGTGCAATCTGCCGTCAGAAGGTACCAGAGGGGTTCTGGCTGGATGAAGCGCAAAACCTGGTTCCTTGGAGCCCTGCCGAGTAGGTGAGTCCAACCTTGGGATTCTGAAGTCCTTACTTGGTGCCGACACGCATGGTCTTCGTGAGCATTTTTTTGCAGTCATAGTTGCACTTCTTGATGAATTCGTCGTAGGGGACTTCAAGTCCCGGTGGGTTCACTGGGGTGTTAAACGTGAGAAAGCGGAGGCTGTTCGCTTTCTGCTTTTGAACCATGAGTTTGCCGACGTCGTCCCATCCGGCTTTCTGAAGAGTGCCGTTGCACGCCCTTCGTATTGTGCTGGCGACAATGTCGACAAGCTGGAGTCCAGAGTAGCGCTCGGAATTCCGAAAGAGCGTGTCTTCGGTCAATATTTTCCGGGTGTCAGTGTAGTAAAAAGGCTCGGACCTGCGTTTTTCGTCGATGTGTGGTTTCAGGTGGTCGGGGGGCTCCGGTAGGGTCAATTCGTATTTAGCGAATGCCGAATAGTCTGCCTCGACAAGCTGAAGCATTGGTTTGCGTAAAAACCTTGTTTGCAGATAAGGGAGGACGATTTCAAGCCAGAGCTTCTCGTATTCAGTGACGAACGAATTCTTGGCATCTATCCTCCACCGGAAGGAACCGAGAGTGGCGGGAATTCTCTGCGAATAATATAGTGTGCTTGCAGTTATTACGTCGCCTGCGAGTTCGCTCATGGCAACCGACTGGGCATATAGCTGGTTTGGCAAAGCCCGTATCCGCGCAGCGAGGTTTTCTAGTTCAGTCCTCGCGTCTGAGGGTGGGCCGGCTCTTGCGGCATTCAAGAACTTGGTTGCTTGCTCGTGTTTGTGGGACTGAATCATTTCCTCTGAATGGAGGCCCATGTCCATGCATACCGAAACGACAAGCACGTCAAATCGCCTTAGGATTTTTAGGATGTTCGATATTTTCTCCTCGTCGAGCTTGCTTCCTTTGATCTCTCTTGAATTCGTTCTCCATGGGGCGATTGCTTTTCTGAATTTCCTAAAGAGAGTTCGGGCGAAGGACTCCGGCACAATAAGCGCCGTCACGCACGACACCGAGTTGGGTTTCGCAGGTGCTTTAAACGTTCCTGATTCGTCGATGAAGATGAGCATTTGAGTGATTTGCTGACAAGGTTCTTGGGCGCTGCCTGGATCGTCGCGCAACCTGCGTTGCGGAGCAACGATTGTATGGCCCTCGGACTATCTAGTTGGTGGTTGTTGGTGTTCTTTTCTTGCTCCCTCTTCCGGCGCGGTACGTAGTACCTCCGGTACCACCCAAACCCGTCGCCGCACGGCAGCCACGCTCTGGATGCGCTTCCGGAAACCGAGGTCGCGCAGGACGCTGGCGATCTCCCTGTCCGTTGCCGCATTGAGGTTGCCCTTCAGAACGCCCAACGCCTCTTCCGCCACGGTCAATAGGGGCACGTCCACTGGGCGCCGAGCGGGCGGCATGCGCAGAAGCCACTGGACGATGGCATCCCGCTTCCCGTCGTTCGGCGTCTCGCTGCGCTCCTTCGCCTGCGACTCGGCGCGCGGGACTTCCTCCTCCGACAGCCACCACTTCTCGTCCTGGCGGAAGCGTGCCACGGCCTCCGCCCATAGCTGCGCGCGGTCTGCCTTCAGCGCCTCGATGTCGATGGAGGTGCACCGCACCGGCCACCAGCGCCGGTAGCCGCTCGGGTCGTTGCGTAGGTACTCTTCGCTGTTGGTGGTGCCGACGAAGACGCACCGCCGCGCAGTGCGCACCGTCACGCGCCCATAGGGCGGCCGGTACGTGTCCTCGCTGCGTGACACGTAAGCCTTGAGGGCTTGGACGTCCGCTGCGCGCCGGACGGCATCCAGCTCCGCCAGTTCGATGATCCAGAACTGCGACGCGAGCGCAGCGGAGTCCTTGTGGCCGATGTCCAGCGTGGCGTCGCTGAACCACTCACCTGCCAGCACGCGGAATGCCGTGGACTTCCGAAGCCCCTGGGCGCCTTCCAGAATGAGCACCGTATCCACCTTGCAGCCCGGCCGGAGCGCCCGTGCCACGGCGCTGATGAGCCACTTGGGGCCGATGGTGCGCAGGTGCGTCACGTCGCCCGTGGCGCCCAGGTAGCG
>NZ_JAIQDD010000064.1:0-8994 GCF_020036995.1 Corallococcus sp. AS-1-12
CAGCAGCGTGGCGAGATGCTGCATGTCCACGGTGGCCAGCAGCGGCGCCGGCGCAATGCTCGCGCGTGACGACGCCAGCAGGGCATCCACGTCCAGCGGCTTGCCCTCCGTGCTCTCCGCGAAGCACTCGGCACCCTCGGGCGCATCGGGCAGGTAGTAGAGCCGCGACAGGTCCTTGGTGGCTGGATCCGCCGGTATGCGCAGCATGGCCAGGGCAGCGGCTCGCACGGCTGGCCACTCGCGCGGAAGCACCGGGCGGCTCAGCGGCATGACGAGGCGCATGCAGAAGTCTGGTGGCCGGTGGCTGTGCGTGGTGTGCAGGGCGTATGCGTAGCCATCGCGCTCCAGCACTTCGAGCGGCGCCAGTTGCTCCGGCGTCAGGTGGTCCAAGTCAAAGACGGCAAGCGTGATGGCGTGCACGAAGTCGTTGCCGCGTCGCTCGCCGATGTCTACGGGGCTCCAGGCAGGACCGTTCTTCGCAGGGCACCGGCCAGGGCAGGGCGTCTGCGGGCATTGGCTGCGGCGATGCGTGGTGAGCAGTGCGCGCAACCGCGTCCAGTCCCAGTCCTCGACGCGCGGCGTGTTGTCCTGGGCGGATTCGTAGAATGCGACTTTCATGGGTGATATGTGCTCCAGCCGTGTGGCAGCGGGACCGCCCAGCACGGACGACGCCCTTCGCTGTCTCAATGGGGGCACTTTCCACGGGTGGCGTGCAGCGGCAGGCAGAGCCGAGTCACACGGCAACACCACACACAGGGGGGGTTGTCCTATCTCCTATTGGTTCTCGCGCGTATATATGTAGTTCTCTCTCAAGCTCTCTATGAAAGAGAGAGAACGAGAGTGATAGGTGTGCGGCCGGTGTGTTGGGCCCGCCGCCCTGCCTTGCGGTGCCGCGTCCCGCGCACGCGACGAAATACCCGCGAAAAAGCCACGGCCGAAGTGCGCCCCCATTTGCAGGGGAAGGGGCTGGAGCCTTGCCGGTGCTAGTGGCCACGCGCCGACGTGTCAGACGGCGATGCTACTCCCCAGGTCCTGGCCGTTGGAGGCAACCATGCGGGTCCATCCGGACACAGCAAGTCGGCACGCCCTGTATCCCGCCATGTCACAAGTGCGTGGGTGTTTCACGCAAAGCGGAGATTCGACCTCCGTGCGTGACTTGGCAGGTGTCTTGCTGGGCGCTGCGCACATTGTCGCATGGGGAGCGACGTGTTTCTCAACGCACGAGAGGGGCAAGGCGTGAAGAAGGGCAGTGCAGCGAAGCGGGAGTTTCATGTTTCACGCAGCGGAGCGTCGCGGCCGAGCCCGGATGAGCTGGTGAGCGAGATTCACAGGCGTCATGCGGCGGGCGAGTCCGGGCGGGCGCGGCAACTGGTGGACGCGCTGCTGCGCCTGCTGGAGCCCCAGCTGCGGCGGCAGGCCCGTGGCTACGAGAAGCTCAGCGGGTCGCTGCTGGAGGATGACCTCGTCCAGGTGGCGCTCCTCGAAGCGCTCAAGGCCGTGGAGACGTACAAGCCCGAGAAGCGAGGCCGGCAGACGTTCTCCACCTGGGTGGAGTGGCGGGCGCGCCGGGCCATCATGGAGCAGATCCGCCTGCACTATGCGGACGTCCGGCCCTCAGACGCAGCCCAGCGCGGGCGCAAGGGCCAGCCGAAGACGAGGCCCATGCCGCTGGTGAGCCGCGACGATGCGGCAGAGTCGCTGCCCGGCTCGCTCACGCAGATGCACGACGCGGCCTTGGCGCTGGAAGTGGCCACTGTCGAGGAGCTGTACGCGCTGCGCGAGGAGTGCGCGCGGCTCCGCCGCGAGGTGCTGCGGCTCGACCCGAAGATGCGGGAGCTGGTGTCCCGCGTCCATGGCCTGGGGCAGGAGGCATGCCGCATCCTCGATGTGGCCGAGGACTGGAACGAGCCACGCAGCCGGCTGGACGTGCTGCTGGCCCGTGCCCACGAGCAGCTCCGCGAGCGCCTGGCGGACATGGGCGACTGATGCCCGTCCTCGTCGCCCAGCGTGGCGGCCCGTGTGCCGCATGCGGCGCGTTCGTGCTGAAGGGCGAGCGCATCGAGTACACGCTGGGGACGGGGCCGCGTCACCTCGCGTGCGCCGACAAGGCGCCGGAGTTGCGGCGCAACCAGCACGCCGCGTCGTGCGTCCTGTGCGGCGTCCAGGTGCCGAGGGGCGCCGGAGCCCTGTCCGTCACGGAAACGTGCGAGGGCGGGGCGTATACGCGGCGCTGGGCGGTTTCCTGCTTGGACTTCCTGGCCTGCCACGAGCGCATCGTGGCGGCTCTGCCTGGATTGCAGTCACGTTGAACATGGCTTGAGGCCCCCCGGGTCCAAATTTGGGACGGTCGTCTCGTTCCTGCCTTGCTCGGCGGGCCCCCACGCTCGAAAAATCTTGAGAAAAACGCAGCCCCGCCCGCGATGTGTGCGGCGCGAAGCGGAAATCCTGCGCGCATCCCGCCCCCATTGAGGGAGGGATGGCACCTCCCACGAAGCTAACCCCTGAACTTCAGGCCGAGATTTGTGGCCACCTGGAGCGCGGCCTCTTCCGTCGCGCCGTGGCAGGCCTCGTTGGCGTGAATGAGCACACGCTTTCGCGCTGGTTTCATCGCGGTGCGGGAGAGGAACGGGGCCGCTTCCACGACTTTTTCCTCGCGGTAAGCGCGGCTGAAGCGCGCTTCATGCAGTCCGCCACGGACATGCTGATGGCGGCTGCCGCGCACAACCCGAAGCATGTGCAGTGGCTTCTGTCGCGGCGTTTCCCGGAGCTCTACGGGAGGAGGGACAACGTCTCGGAGGTGGCCCCCGAGGACAAGGCCGCCGACGAGCGCGCGCTGCGCGAGCTGCTGATGGACCGGCTGGGTCGCCTGTTGCCGGACGCTCCCGACGCGACGGCAGGCGCCAGCAGCGGGGGCGACGATGCGTCGTGAGCGCATGCCTTTCGCAGGGATGCTGGAGCAACTCGCCCCGGACGAATCCCCGGCCGCGTTCATGGTGCGCCAGGCCGGCACCCGCAAGGGACTGGCGCGCCTCTTCGGGAGGATGACCCATCCCGAAGTGGAAACGCTCGTCCACGACCTGGACTTCTGGGCGAGGCGCGAACAGGTGCCGCCCGCGTCGTTCGCGACCTGCTTCATCATGGCGGGTCGGGGCTTCGGCAAGACGTGGAGCGGGGCCCGGTGGGTCATCCAGAAGGCCCGGGAAGCGAAGTCCATCGGTGCCCTCGTCGGTCCCACTGCGGCTGACGTGCGCGACACGATGATCCGTGGATCCAGCGGCATCCTGGCCCTATCGCCGCCCTGGTTCATGCCCGTCTACGAGCCCAGCAAGCGCCGGGTGACGTGGCCCAACGGTGTCTATGCCATCTGCTACTCGGCGGATAAGCCGGACCGGCTGAGAGGCCCGAACTGCGGCTGGGCCTGGGGTGACGAGCCCGCCTCCTGGAAGCATGAGATGGCGGCATTGGACCAGCTCCCCATGGTGCTGCGCATCGGCACCGCAGCGCACCCGCCCCAACTGCTACTCACCGGGACGCCCCGGCCGCTGAAGAAGCTGGAGGAGCTGCTCTTCGCGGATGCGGAAGCAAAGACACTACGGCCAGGCGTGGTGCTGCGGACGGGCTCTTCGCTGGCCAACCGCGCCAACCTGGCGCCGAGTGCCGTCGCAACCATGCGCGCCCTCATGAACACGCGCTGGGGCCAGCAGGAGGTCCTGGGCCGGCTGCTCATGGACGTGCCTGGCGCCATCTTTGGCTCGGCAAAATGGGGCAGGGTAGAGGCGGACGCTCACGAGTACGCGCGGGGCCTGGACCGGCGCATCGTGTCCGTGGACCCGGCGCCTACCAGCGAGACGGGGTCGGACGAGACGGGCATCGTCGTCCAGGGTGTGAGAAGCAGTCCGCTTGTCGGGACGGATGGTGCGCCGCTCAAGCGCGTTTCGGTGCTCAAGGACGCGAGCCTCCGGGGCTCGCCGCGCGAGTGGGCCGCCGCCGCGATCCGCGAGTACCTGGCCTTCGGCTGCGACGCCTTGGTGGCGGAGGTGAACTCGGGCGGAGAGATGGTGGAGACGACCATCCAGACCGTGGCATCGGAGATGGGCGTCCAGGTCAATGTGAAGCCGGTGCGTGCGCGGGAGGCGAAGTCGAAGCGCGCCGAGCCGGTGAGCGCCCTGGCGGAGACGGGCCGCATCGAACTGGTGGGCACCTTCCCGAAGCTGGAGGCGCAGCTGTCCAAGTTCTCCGGCGTCAACGGCCGCCGCGATGACCGCGTGGATGCACTTTTGTGGGGCACGCACGAGCTGGTCTTCGCTGACTCGTTCTTCTGTTTGTAAGGGTGGATGCGATGAGCCTGTGGGACCGGATGAAGGCGGCTGTGGCGCGTCCTCCGCGCCAGGGAACGGGGCTGGAGCTAGCGCGCTGGCAGCAGGCTCCGCCACGCCGGGGGACGGCGCAGCTGCTGGCGGCGTACCGCGAGATGCCCTGGCTTAGGGCTGTCGTGGACGTGGTCGCGGATTCCGTGGCCGGGGTGAACTGGCGCGTGTACCGCCGCGTCTCGACGGACGGGCACCCGGTGAAGGACTACGCGCTGCGGAGCGCAACGCGCGAGGTCCGCGCCATGCGGCTGAAGGCCATGTTGGATGCTGGAGAAGTCCAGGAGGTGCCGGACCATCCCATTCTGCGGATGCTCGCGGACCCCAACGACTACCTGACGGGCCGCTCCGTGACGAAGTTAGTGCAGGTATACCTGGACCTCGTGGGCGAGGCCTTCCTGGTGCTGGAACGCGTGGCGGGCTTCCCCGTGGGCTTCTGGCCAGTGCCTCCCAACCTGGTCACCCGCCTGCCGGCGCTGGATGTCCCGCGTGAGCAGCGGACCTTCACTGTCTCGGTGGGCGGCATGACGCGGGAGATTCCAGCGGCGGACGTGCTCCACCTGCGCAACCTGGACCCGGAGGATCCGCTCGGGCGCGGCGTCGGCCCCGCCTTCGCGCTCGGAGACGAACTGGACACGGACGAGTTCGTGGCGCGATTCCTGCGCGCGTCCTTCTGGAACAACATGCTGCCGCCCGCTATCGCTTCCATCGAGGGCCTGACGGACGCGAACAGCGCAGGGGCGAAGGCCTTTAAGGAGTCGCTGGCGCGTGAGCATCAGGGTCCGGACAAGGCGGGCAAACTGCTCCTCACCAGCGGCCGGGTGACGTTCGCGCGCCTGGACACCAGCTTCCGCGACATGCAGCTGGTAGAGCTGCGGAAGTTCCTCATGGGCTTTGTCCGGATGACGTACCGGGTGCCGCCCGAAATCGTGGGCGACATCTCCAGCTCGAATAAGGCGACTGCCTTCGCGGCACGGGAGAACCTCGCCGAGCAGGCAACGTTCCCCCGCATGGAGTTCCTTCGCACCGAGTACCAAATGCGGCTGATGCCGCTGTTCGGCGACGCGGACGGCATCCTCGACTATGACAGCCCTGTTCCGGCGGACCGCGAGCACCAGTTGCGTGTCATGAGCACCATGCCAGAGGCCTTCAGCTACACGGAGTGGCGGGAGCTAGCGGGCTTCAAGCCGGACCCGAACCGGCAGGGCTATCCGCTGCCGATGCCGGGACAAATGCAGGATGGACGGCAGTCTCACGCCGAAATGGACTGTGGATCCGTGGAATAGAGGCGGAATGATTTTGCAGAAATCACGATTCGGAGATTACGGCCTACGGGGTCCACATCCATGACGAACGATAGACTGTCATATTTCGGGAGGTCCACGTTCGCTGCTCCCACATTGCTTGGCCATTCGTGTACTTCACGCTGTCATGAATTTCACTGAAGACACTTTCCGTGATCCAGGATGCGAAAACCCCGTCTCGCAGCGAGCAGAGCTTGGCTGCGTAGTTTGCAGCTCGTCCAACCCAGACGAGGTCGTTTGATCCGCGGATTCCGGTTCGTGCGACAAGTAGTTTGCTTGTATCTATGCCGACAGCTTGGCGCACCTCATACCCATCATTGGGGTACTGCGCTTTGAGCGCGGGATTGATTATCTTTCTGACGGCATGGTTGATTTTGAGAGCGGACCGAGCGGCGGAGGTGTTCTTGCTGTCGCCTATGAAGACACCCATTACGCGGTCTCCATCAAATGCGGTTATGGTTCCCCCTTCGCTTTTGATGATTCGGGATGCGCAAATTAGATACGACTTATATATTTCGGCTGCGAATAAAGCCTGCTTGGTGTCCACTAGTTGGGTGGATTCTGCAAGGTCGGCATAAAGGACGGTTGCGTCGAGTTCGACTGCATCGTTCCCTAGCGCGACCGATTCAGGCTCTGGGACTAGTCGTCCTTCACGTCTTTGCCAGCTTGTCTTGAAGATGGATGTTACTTCGGAGTGCAGGTCGTCACTGAGTGGCATTGTTTTATCGTGTTCCGAGGCGATTAGCCGCGATTTCAATTTCGGTGCAAACCGCGCTGAGTGCTGTTGGGATGTCCTTGGGGAGAGGTGCTATGTATGTCAGTGCGGTTACTCCAAGAAGATCGCTGGGTATCTTTAGATCGGTACTCCTTTCTTTAATCAGAAAGGCCCGTTCTCTTCCGACTCGCCCCATGAATAGTCCGAGTTCAAAAATTACGTTGTCGCGAGGCGCGTCCTGATCGTTGTTTCTGCTTGAAACATGGTCGTCTGGTCCGAAAATAAAAGCTGCGAAGTCGCAGTTGTCTACCTGCCTAAGCAGATCGTCAATGGTGACTCCAGATGGTCCAAAAATACCGTTGGTCCATAGACGCACTTCAATTGGGCTGTGCTTTAGGCCCAACTGAAGGTGCCGTGCAACGAGGAGACCTTCAGCAGACGAACCCACGAACATGACGGGACGTTCATTGGGGGGTCTGTGAAAGCGGTTCCGTTGTCGAAGGCGTTCCGCCATAACAAACGCCATGGAGCGCCAGAGCGTTGGGTGTACATCTGCGATCCGGTGAAAGTCTACCTCCAGAAGCTTAAGTGCCGTTACCGACTCCTTGGCCGTGACGGTTGCTGCGCGCGGGGCGGATGGATCAATAAGCGCCATTTCTCCAAGCGGCTCGCGAGGGCCTCGGTCGGCAACATGGCGCCCGTTTATGAATACGGAGGTTGTGCCCGACAGGATGAAGAAGATGCTGTTATCCGTGTCGTTCTGGGTCATTAGTGACTCGCCGGGCTTGAACTCGACCAGCGCGCCTGCATCGGCAAGTAGTTCTGCTAGGGCCGCATTGTGTTGCACGACTGCTTGTTGCTTAAGGGCCTCAATCAGCAGTCGCCGCCCTGCGTCACCTTCGTACCGCGCCTTCATCGCTCCCCCTATTCCCCAATGTGTGTGCCTGCTTCCAGTGTAGATCGACAAGGGCGGCGTGTCATGAGCGCTCCGTGGGCTGAAAGCAGGTCCCGGTACTGTCGGTAGTACCTGCTTGGGGCGAGGCGGCCGTCGCTCCGACCACTCGCGAATAGCGCCCCCATTGAAAGGGGGCATGCCGAATCCTCTTCGAAGAACTCGACGTCTAGTCGCGCAGAAGGACGCGCCTGTCCCTGGCGATGGGAGGCCGAAGGTTTTCACCTTCCGCGCGAACGATGCCGATTTTGACCGCTACAACGATCGACTGTCCGTCCAGGGCTGGCGGCTGGACGCATATGCGGCGAATCCCGTCGTCCTCTACATGCACGACGACGGATCTGGCGGGCTGCTCGGCGCGGGCCGCACGGACGTCCTGCCGATTGGCAAGGGACGCGCCTACATCCAGGGCGACGCCCTCCTTGTGGACATCGAGTTCGACCAGGACGACGAGTTCGCCCGGCGCGTCGAATCCAAGGTCGAGAAGGGCATCCTCAACGCGGTGAGCGTGCGTTACCGCATGCTGCGCTACCACGAGAACGAGCGCGGCGGTTACGACTGCGAAGAGCAGGAACTTCTCGAAATCTCCGTCGTCACGATTCCCGGCAACCAGCGAGCGGTGCGGCTGAAGAAGCATTCCGACGAGCGAGTGGCCCTCATCCGCGACATTGCGGACGCGGTGGTGAAGGCGCTGGGCCGCAAGGGCCGGAAGAAGAGCAAGGCCACGCCGCCCGCCGCACCTCCCTCCCTTTCCGCGTCCGACACCCATGCCCTTGCCGCTCACACGGCGCGGGCCCTGTTGCAGCACCTCCAGGAGAAAGCATGACCCCCGAGCAGATGCAGGAGATGGCGAAGTCGCTGGGCCCGCTGGTGGCCGCGCAGCTGGTGGAGCAGTCCAAGGGGCACCGCGACAGCTACGCGGCACTGCTGGGCTCAAAGGCGGGAGACACCGCGCCCGAGGAGCCCCGCCGCGCGCCGATTACCGGCAAGCACATGACGGAGGGCACGGGCCTCAACCTCATTCGCTACGTGAAGGCGAAGGCCGTTGCGCGCATGGACGGGCGCAGCGTGGTGGACGTGCTGAAGGGCTGGGGTGACGAGGTGGTGAGCAAGGCGCTCTCCCAGGGCAACTACTCGGGCCTGGGCTCCCTGGTGCATCCCCAGTTCGCCTCCGAATTCATCGAGCTGCTGCGCAACAAGGCCGTGGTGCGGCAGGCCGGCGCCCGCGTCATCCCCATCGGCGCCTCGCTCACCTTCGACCGGCAGTCCAGCACGGGCACGGCCTTCTACGGCGGAGAGACGAGCACCATCCAGGAGTCGGAGCCGGGCACGGACACGGTGTCCCTGTCCGAGAAGAAGCTCACGGCACTGACGGCGGTGCCCAACGACCTCATCCGCAACGCCTCCATTAACGCGGAGGAGTTCATCCGCAACGACCTGCTGAACATCATGGCGCTGCGGGAGGACATGGCCTTCCTGCGGGGCAGCGGCACGCAGCTGGAGCCGCGCGGCATCCGCAACCAGGTGGACGCGGCCCACGTCTACGCGGAGACAGTGGCCACGGCGGGCGCGCCCACGCTGGGCGAGATGAAGAAGGAGCTGAACAAGGCGAAGAAGAAGCTGAAGAAGGCCAACGTGCCCATGGTGCAGCCGGTG
>NZ_JAIQDD010000065.1:0-8646 GCF_020036995.1 Corallococcus sp. AS-1-12
ATCAGCCACACCGGCTGCACCATGGGCACGTTGGCCTTCTTCAGCTTCTTCTTCGCCTTGTTCAGCTCCTTCTTCATTTCGCCCAGCGTGGGCGCGCCCACCGTGGCCACCGTCTCCGCGTAGACGTGCGCCGCGTCCAGCTGGTTGCGGATGCCGCGCGGCTCCAGCTGCGTGCCGCTGCCCCGCAGGAAGGCTGCGTCCTCCCGCAGAGCCATGACGTTCAGCAAGTCGTTGCGGATGAACTCCTCGGCGTTGACGGACGCGTTGCGGATGAGGTCGTTGGGCACCGCCGTCAGCGCCGTGAGCTTCTTCTCGGACAGGGACACCGTGTCCGTACCCGGCTCCGACTCCTGGATGGTGCTCGTCTCTCCGCCGTAGAAGGCCGTGCCCGTGATGGACTGCCGGTCGAAGGTGAGCGAGGCACCAATGGGGATGACGCGGGCGCCGGCCTGCCGCACCACGGCCTTGTTGCGCAGCAGCTCGATGAACTCGGAGGCGAACTGGGGATGCACCAGAGAGCCCAGGCCCGAGTAGTTGCCCTGGGAGAGGGCCTTGCTCACGACCTCGTCGCCCCAGCCCTTCAGCACGTCCACCACGTTGCGCCCGTCCATGCGCGCGACGGCCTTCGCCTTCACGTAGCGGATGAGGTTGAGGCCCGTGCCTTCCGTCATGTGCTTGCCGGTAATGGGCGCGCGGCGGGGCTCCTCGGGCGCGCTGTCGGCCGCCTTGGAGCCCAGCAGGGCCGCGTAGCTGTCGCGGTGTCCCTTGGACTGTTCCACCAGTTGCGCGGCCACCAGCGGGCCCAAGGACTTCGCCATCTCCTGCATCTGCTCGGGGGTCATGCCTTCTCCTGGAGGTGCTGCAACAGGGCCCGCGCCGTGTGAGCGGCAAGGGCATGGGTGTCGGACTCGGAAAGGGAAGGAGGTACGGCGAGAGTCGCGTCCTTGCGCTTCTTCCGTGGCTTGCGGCCCAGCGCCTTCACCACCGCGTCTGCGATGTCGCGGATGAGGGCGGCGCGTTCATCGGAGTTCTTCTTCAGCCGCACCGCGCGCTGGTTGCCGGGAATCGTAACGACGGAGATTTCGAGAAGCTCCTGCTCGTCGCAGTCGTAACCGCCGCGCTCGTTCTCGTGGTAGCGCAGCATGCGGTAACGCACGCTCACCGCGTTGAGGATGCCCTTCTCAACCTTGGACTCGACGCGCCGAGCGAACTCGTCGTCCTGGTCGAACTCGATGTCCACCAGGAGGGCGTCGCCCTGAACGTAGGCGCGGCCCTTTCCGATTGGCAGGATGTCCGTGCGGCCCGCGCCGAAGAGCCCGCCGGAGCCGTCATCATGCATGTAGAGAACGACAGGGTTGGCGGCGTACGCGTCAAGGCGCCAGCCCTGGACGGACAACCGATCGTTGTACCTATCGAAGTCGGCGTCGTTCGCCCGAAAGGTGAAAACCTTCGGCCGGCCCTCAACTGGCGGAGGTACATCCTTCTGGACGAGGAGGCGGTGGGCTCTCAGAAGTGGCTTCAGCATTCACCACTTCAATGGGGGCGATTTTCAAACACGCTCGCTCAGAAAGAAGAGCACATCCCATCCAGCCACACCCAAAACCACATTCACACACTATCGACCTGAAGGACACTGGCGGTGCAAAATCAGTCAGCCACCATGAAAGCAAACAAACAAAAACGCACTCAATCAAATCCAGCGCAGCAATCCAGCACAGCAACACTGCACGCGGCCCCAAACGCCCACCCCAAGGGCTACACCTTCTTTCCGACGGCAGCAGAGAGGATTCTATTCCGAAGGCCGTGGCTAACGATTCTTGCCACTGGCGCAATGGTGCTTCTGATAAATCAAAGATTCGACTTGCCATTCATAGCAACAGCCATAGTTCTCTCAATTTCCGCAGCGCTTTTCAACCATTGGCTCAGCCTGCTACCAAAAACCCTAGCCCTAGTTCAGTCGCGAAGCACCCCATCCAATACAGCCGTCATAGAAGAACGCATCAACTCTTTCACCCTGGGACTTGCCGGGCGCCACCGATTCATTCTCCCCGCCATCGCTCTGGCTATAACCTGCGTATTTCTCAAGTTTTTCCTCTCAGAAAACATCACACATGGACCACTTTTAGCGTGGGCGGCAGGGACTGGAATTTGGGCTTGGATGCTCGGCGCCGCTGGATTCATAATGCTCAGCATAGCCAACCTCTTCCACTCACTAGGCAAGCATGACGCCATTCGAATACTGCCTGAGCATCAGGACCAATGTGGCGGCCTTGAGCCCATCGGCACATTTTTCATCTGGATGACGGCCCCCCTAATATTAATCTCTACGTTTCTCACACTCGCCGCCTTCGATCCTAAGTTGCCGCCAGACCAGCACTATGCAATGGGCCATCCATTCTCGCCTCCCAGCCCGAGAGTTAGCCGCGATCTCAACGAGGCGAACATGCGAATTGCGCGGTCAATGTTACTCAAGGAGATCGGCGCCAAGCGCATTGAGCGCCTAAAAAAGAAATGCACGGACCTTGAATCCGCCCCCAGCGATGCCGAGTACAGGGCATGTATAGGGAGCATTGAAAGTGAATTGGCGGAGATAAATCTTCACAACAAGCCATCTCGCGCATCTATTTGGGCCTCGCCGGTAAGGCAATTTTCAGTATTGGGAATGGCCATCCTCATACCAATATCTATCGCCTGCCTGATCTGGCCGCTTGCTGGGCTCCATGCATCCATGGTCAAGGAGCGTGACGCCAGAGAACTTCGGCATTCAATTTTCCTAGAGAGCCTCACACAGCAAACACAGGAGAAGATTGACAAAGGCGAAACAGCCGACGTTGCCACGAGCGCGGCTCGAATTGCCGAACTTAAGAGACAAATGATTCCCGTCTCCCGCTACCCCACATGGCCATTTAAGGCATCGGCTTTGAGGAATCTCGCCATACCGCAGCTTACAAGCCTCTCCGCCTTGGCAGCCAAAACCATAATCGACCTATTTTACTGACCCCCCTCCACCCACAAACCAGTTCACCTTTTTTACCCGTCATCTGGCTTCTGTCCAGGCATCGGTAGCGGGTAGCCCTGTCGCTTAGGGTCGGGCTTGAAGCCTGCCAGTTCGCGCCACTCGTCATAGCTAAAGGCCTCTGGCATGGTGCTCATGACGCGCAGCTGGTGCTCGCGGTCGGCCGGTACGGGACTGTCGTAGTCGAGGATGGCCTCCGCGTCGCCGAACAGGGGCATCAGTCGCATCTGGTACTCGGTGCGCAGGAACTCCATGCGGGGGAAGGTCGCCTGCTCGGCAAGGTTCTCCCGCGCCGCGAAGGCTGTCGCCTTGTTCGAGCTGGAGATGTCGCCCACGATTTCGGGCGGCACCCGATACGTCATCCGCACGAAGCCCATGAGGAACTTCCGCAGTTCCACCAGCTGCATGTCGCGGAAGCTGGTGTCCAGGCGCGCGAACGTCACCCGGCCGCTGGTGAGGAGCAGCTTCCCCGCCTTATCCGGGCCCTGGTGCTCGCGCGCCAGGGATTCCTTGAAGGCCTTCGCCCCCGCGCTGTTCGCGTCCGTCAGGCCCTCAATCGACGCGATGGCGGGCGGCAGCATGTTGTTCCAGAAGCTCGCCCGGAGGAACCGCGCCACGAACTCGTCCGTGTCCAGCTCATCCCCCAACGCGAAGGCCGGGCCCACGCCGCGCCCGAGCGGATCCTCGGGGTCCAGGTTGCGCAGGTGGAGCACATCCGCCGCTGAAATCTCCCGCGTCACGCCGCCCACGGAGACAGTGAAGGTCCGCTGCTCGCGCGGGACATCCAGCGCCGGCAGGCGGGTGACTAGGTTGGGAGGCACTGGCCAGAAGCCCACGGGGAAGCCCGCCACGCGTTCCAGCACCAGGAAGGCCTCGCCCACGAGGTCCAGGTAAACCTGCACCAGCTTCGTCACGGAGCGGCCCGTCAGGTGGTCGTTGGGGTCCGCAAGCATCCGCAGAATGGGATGGTCCGGCACCTCCTGGACCTCGCCCGCCTCCAGCATGGACTTCAGCCGCATGGCGCGGACCTCGCGCGTCGCGCTGCGCAGCGAGTAGTCCTTCACCGGGTGGCCTTCCCGCGAGACGAGGCGGTAAACGCGCCAGTTCACCCCGGCCACAGAGTCCGCGACCACGTCCACGACAGCTCGAAGCCAGGGGAGGTCCCTGTACGCCGCCAACAGCTGCGCCGTGCCCCGGCGCGGTGGCGCCTGCTGCCAACGCGCCAGTTCCAGCCCCGTCCCCTGTCGCGGTGGACGCACCACCGCCGACTTCATCCGCTCCCACAAACCCATCGCAAGCCTCACAGGCAGAAGAAGGAATCCGCGAAGACCAATTCGTGGGTCCCCCACAAAAGTGCATCCACGCGGTCATCGCGGCGGCCGTTGACGCCGGAGAACTTGGACAGCTGCGCCTCCAGCTTCGGGAAGGTGCCCACCAGCTCGATGCGGCCCGTTTCCGCCAGAGCACTCACCGGCTCGGCGCGCTTCGACTTCGCTTCCCGCGCGCGCACCGGCTTCACGTTGACCTGGACGCCCATCTCAGAGGCCACGGTCTGGATGGTCGTCTCCACCATCTCCCCGCCCGAGTTCACCTCCGCCACCAGGGCGTCGCAGCCGAACGCCAGGTACTCCCGGATTGCAGCGGCGGCCCACTCACGCGGCGAGCCCCGGAGGCTCGCATCCTTGAGCACCGACACGCGCTTGAGGGGCGCGCCATCCGTCCCAACCAGGGGACTGGTTCTCACGCCCTGGACGATGATGCCGGTCTCGTCCGAGCCCGTCTCGCTGGTGGGCGCCGGGTCCAGGGACACGATGCGCCGGTCCAGGCCGCGCGAGTACTCGTGGGCGTCCGCTTCCACCCTGCCCCACTTCGCCGAGCCGAAGATGGCGCCGGGCACGTCCATGAGCAGCCGGCCCAGAACCTCCTGCTGCCCCCAGCGCGTGTGCATGAGGGCGCGCATGGTGGCCACAGCACTGGGCGCCAGGTTGGCGCTGTTGGCTAGCGAGGAGCCGGTGCGCAGCACCACGCCCGGCCGTAGCGTCTTCGCCTCCGCATCCGCGAAGAGAAGCTCCTCCAGCTTTCGCAACGGCCTGGGCGTTCCCGTGAGCAGCAGCTGGGGCGGGTGCGCTGCGGTGCCGATGCGCAGAACCATGGGAAGCTGGTCCAAGGCCGCCATCTCGTGCTTCCAGGAGGCTGGCTCATCGCCCCAGGCCCAACCGCAGTTCGGCCCTCGCAGCCGGTCGGGCTTATCCGCCGAATAGCAGATGGCGTAGACGCCGTTGGGCCACGTCACCCGACGCTTGCTGGGCTCGTAGACGGGCATGAACCAGGGCGGCGACAGGGCCAGGATTCCGCTGGAACCACGGATCATCGTGTCGCGCACGTCAGCCGCCGTGGGACCGATGAGGGCGCCGATGGACTTCGCTTCCCGGGCCTTCTGGATGACCCACCGGGCCCCGCTCCACGTCTTGCCGAAGCCCCGACCCGCCATGATGAAGCAGGTGGCGAACGACGTGGGCGGCACCTGTTCGCGCCTCGCCCAGAAGTCCAGGTCGTGGACGAGCGTTTCCACTTCGGGATGGCTCATCCTCCCGAAGAGGCGCGCGAGGCCCTGGCGAGTGCCGGCCTGGCGCACCATGAACGCGGCGGGGGACTCGTCTGGTGCAAGTTGCTCCAGCATCCCAGCGAAGGGCATGCGCTCACGGCGCATCGTCGCCCCCGCTGCTGCTGGCCCCCGCCGTCGCTTCGGGAGCGTCCGGCAGCAGGCGACCCAGTCGGTCCATCAGCAGCTCGCGCAGCGCGCGCTCGTCGGCGGCCTTGTCCTCGGGGGCCACCTCCGAGACGTTGTCCCTCCTCCCGTACAGCTCGGGGAAGCGCCGCGACAGAAGCCACTGGACGTGCTTCGGGTTGTGCGCAGCAGCCGCCATCAGCATGTCCGTGGCGGACTGCATGAAGCGCGCTTCGGCAGCGCTCACCGCGAGGAAAAACTCGTGAAAGCGGCCCCGTTCCTCTCCCGCGCCGCGATGAAACCAGCGCGAAAGCGTGTGCTCGTTCACGCCAACGAGGCCCGCCACGGCGCGACGGAAGAGGCCGCGCTCCAGGTGGCCGCAAATCTCGGCCTGAAGTTCAGGGGTTAGCTTCGTAGGAGGTGCCATCCCTCCCTCAATGGGGGCGGGATGCGCGCAGGATTTCCGCTTCGCGCCGCACACATCGCGGGCAGGCCTGCGTTTTTCTCAAGATTTTTCGAGCGTGGGGGCCCGCCGAGCAAGGCAGGAACGGGACGACCGTCCCAAATTTGGACCCGGGGGGGCCTCAAGCCATGTTCAACGTGACTGCAATCCGGGCAGAGCCGCCACGATGCGCTCGTGGCAGGTCAAGAAGTCCACGCACGACACCGCCCAGCGCCGCCTATACGCCCCGCCCTCGCACGTTTCCGTGACGGACAGGGCTCCGGCGCCCCTCGGCACCTGGACGCCGCACAGGACGCAAAGCGCGGTGTGCTGGTTGCGCCGCAGCTCCGGCACCCTGTCGGCGCACGCGAAGTGACGCGGCCCCGTCCCCAGTGTGTACTCGATGCGCTCGCCCTTCAGCACGGGCGCACCGCATGCGGCACAGGGGCCGCCACGCTGGGCGACGAGGACGGGCATCAGTCGCCCATGTCCGCCAGGCGCTCGCGGAGCTGCTCATGGGCACGGGCCAGCAGCACGTCCAGGCGGCTGCGTGGCTCGTTCCAGTCCTCGGCCACCTCGCGGATGCCGCACGCCTCCTGCCCCAGGCCATGGACGCGAGTCACCAGCTCTCGCAGCTTGGGGTCCAGCCGCAGCACCTCGCGCCGCAGCCGTGCGCACTCCTCACGCAGCGCGTACAGCTCCTCGACGGTGGCCACCTCCAGCGCCAGGGCAGCGTCGTGCATCTGCGTCAGCGAGCCGGGCAGCGACTCTGCCGCGTCGTCGCGGCTCACCAGTGGCATGGGCCGTGTCTTCGGCTGGCCCTTGCGCCCGCGCTGGGCTGCGTCCGAGGGACGGACGTCCGCGTAGTGCAGGCGGATCTGCTCCATGATGGCCCGGCGCGCTCGCCACTCCACCCAGGTGGAGAACGTCTGCCGGCCGCGCTTCTCGGGTTTGTACGTCTCCACTGCCTTGAGCGCTTCGAGGAGCGCCACCTGGACGAGGTCGTCCTCCAGCAGCGACCCGCTGAGCTTCTCGTAGCCACGGGCCTGCCGCCGCAGCTGGGGCTCCAGCAGGCGCAGCAGTGCATCCACCAGCTGCCGCGCCCGCGTGGACTCGCCCGCCGCATGGCGCCTGTGAATCTCGCTCACCAGCTCATCCGGGCTCGGCCGCGACGCTCCGCTACGTGAAACATGAGACTCCCGCTTCGCTGCACTGCCCTTCTTCACGCCTTGCCCCTCTCGTGCGTTGAGAAACACGTCGTTCCCCATGCGACAATGTGCGCAGCGCCCAGCAAGACACCTGCCAAGTCACGCAGGAAGGGCATGCCTCCGCTATGCGTGAAACATCCACGCACTTGTGACATGGCGGGATACAGGGCGTGCCGACTTGCTGTGTCCGGATGGACCCGCATGGTTGCCTCCAATGGCCAGGACCTGGGGAGTAGCATCGCCGTCTGACACGGTGCCCCGCACCGCTATCACCCGGCAGGTCTCCAGGCCCTCCCCTGCAAATGGGGGCAGCCTCAGCCGGTGGCTTTTCGCGGGTGTTTCGTCGCGAGCGCGAGGAGCGGCACCGCAAGGCAGGGCGGCGAGCCCAACACACCCGCCACACACCTATCACTCTCGTTCTCTCTCTTTCATAGAGAGCTTGAGAGAGAACTACATATATACGCGCGAGAACCAATAGGAGATAGGACAACGACCCCTGTGTGTGGTGTTGCCGTGTGACTCGGCTGTTCCTGCCGCTGCACGCCACCCGTCGAAAGTGCCCCCATTGAGACAGCGAAGGGCGTCGTCCGTGCTGGGCGGCCCCGCTGCCACACGGCTGGAGCACACATCACCCATGAAAGTCGCATTCTACGAATCCGCCCAGGACAACACGCCGCGCGTCGAGAACTGGGACTGGACGCGGCTGCGCACACTGCTCACCACGCATCGCCGCAGCAAATGCCCGCAGATGCCCTGCCCTGGCCGGTGCCCTGCGAAGAACGGCCCAGCATGGAGCCCCGTGGACATCGGCGAGCGACGCGGCAATGACTTCGTGCACGCCATCACGCTTTCCGTCTTTGACTTGGACCACCTGACGCCGGAGCAACTAGCGCCGCTCGAAGTGCTGGAGCGCGATGGCTACGCCTACGCCCTGCACACCACGCACAGCCACCGGCCACCAGACTTCTGCATGCGGCTCGTCATGCCGCTGAGCCGCCCGGTGCTTCCGCGCGAGTGGCCTGCCGTGCGAGCCGCAGCCCTGGCCCTGCTACGCATACCGGCGGATCCAGCCACAAAGGATCTGTCGCGGCTCTACTACCTGCCCGACGCACCCGAGGGAGCGGAGTGCTTCGCGGAGAGCGCGGAGGGCAAGCCGCTGGACGTGGATGCCCTGATGGCGTCGTCACGCGCGAGCATTGCGCCGGCGCCGCTGCTGGCCACCGTGGACATGCAGCATCTCGCCACGCTGCTG
>NZ_JAIQDD010000066.1:0-8272 GCF_020036995.1 Corallococcus sp. AS-1-12
GGCGTGCTGGAGTACCTGGGCCGGGTGGACTTCCAGGTGAAGGTGCGAGGCTTCCGCATCGAGCTGGGCGAAGTGGAGTCCGCGCTGCGCCAGCAAGAGGCAGTGAAGGAAGCCGTGGTGGTGGCGAAGGGGGAGGGCGCGGAGAAGCGCCTCGTGGCGTACGTGGCGCCGAAGGCCGGCGCGACACTGGAAGCGGAGACGCTGAAGACAAGCCTGCGCCAGCGGCTGCCGGAGTACATGGTGCCCGGAGCGGTGGTGGTGCTGGAGGCGCTGCCGCTCAACTCCAACGGCAAGGTGGACCGCAAGGCCCTGCCAGAGCCGGAGGCACCGACGGCGCGGAACACCTACGAAGCGCCGCGTACGGAGGCGGAAGCAAGGCTCGCGGCCATCTGGGCGGAGGTGCTGCGGGTGCCGCGGGTGGGCGTGAAGGACGACTTCTTCGCGCTGGGCGGCCACTCCCTGCTGGCCACGCAGGTGGTGTCGCGGGTCCGCGCGGAGATGGGCGCGGAGCTGCCGCTGCGCGCGTTGTTCGAATCGCGCACGGTGGAGTCACTCGCCCGTCAGTTGGAGAAGGCCGCGTTCTCGAACAAGACGGCGATGGCGCGCAAGCTGGGCGACGCCGCCCGGCCGCTGTCGTTCGCGCAGCAGCGGTTGTGGTTCATCGATCAGTTGGAGCCGGGCACCGCCCTCTACAACGTCCCCGTGGCGTTGCGGCTGGAAGGTGACCTGGACGTGGGCATCCTGGAACGTGCCCTCCGTGAGGTCATGCGCCGCCACGAGGCCCTGCGCACGACGTTCGCGGTGCAGGACGACCACCCCATCCAGGTCATCCATTCGGACATGGCACTGCATCTGGAGCGGGCGGTGGTGCCCGCGGAGGATGCACGGCAGCGGATCGAGCAGGAGATGTTGAAGCCGTTCGACCTGTCGCGCGGCCCGCTGATCCGGGCGCTCCTGTTGAAGCTGGGGGACTCGGAGCACGCGCTGGTCGTCACGATGCATCACATCGTGTCGGACGGCTGGTCGTTGGGCGTGCTGATCCGCGAGGTGGGCGTGCTGTACACGGCCTACTCCTCGGGGAAGCCGTCGCCCCTGCCCGAGCTGCCCGTGCAGTACGGAGACTTCGCGGCCTGGCAGCGCGACTGGCTGCGGGATGAGCCGCTGCGGCGCGAAGTGGACTACTGGAAGCAGTCGTTGATGGGTGCGCCGCCGGTGCTGGAGCTGCCGACGGACCGCCCGCGCCCGGCGGTGCGCACGAACGCCGGAACGACGATGGGCTTCACGCTGCCGCTGGAGCTGTCACAGCGGTTGGGCGCGCTGGCCCGGGCTGAAGGGGCATCGCTGTTCATGGTGCTGCTGACCGGGTGGCAGGTGTTGTTGTCGCGCTACTCGGGGCAGGACGACATCAGCGTGGGTTCACCCATCGCGGGCCGGACGCGCGCGGAGGTGGAAGGGCTCATCGGCTTCTTCGTCAACACGCTGGTGCTGCGCGCCAAGGTGGACGGGGAATCATCCTTCCGTGAACTGCTGAAGCAGGTCCGTGGCACGGTGCTGGAGTCCTACGAGCACCAGAGCGTGCCCTTCGAGAAGCTGGTGGAGGCGCTGCATCCGGAGCGCAGCCTGAGCCACACGCCGCTGTTCCAGACGCTGATGGCGCTCCAGAACGTGCCCGTCGAGGAGTCCAGGCTCCCCGGTCTGGTCCTCAAGCCGGTGACCTTCGAGGGCCGCACGTCGAAGTTCGACCTGAGCCTCTTCTTCACGGAGTCACCAGAGGGGCTGCTCGGGGCAGTGGAGTACAGCACCGATCTGTTCGACGAGGCGACGGTGCGCCGGATGGTGGAGCACTTGCGCATGCTGCTGGAAGGCATGGTGGCGAAGCCGGAAGCAGCGGTGGGCCGGCTGCCCATGCTGACGGAGGCGGAGCGCCAGCAGGTGCTGGTGACGTGGAACCAGCAGCAGGCGGAGTACGCGCGAGACGCGACGATTCCCCAGTTCTTCGAGACGCAGGCGAAGCGCACGCCGAATGCCGTCGCGGTGGTGAGCGGCAAGCAGCGGCTGACGTACCGGGAAGTGGAGGCCAAGGCGAACCAACTGGCGCACCGGCTGCGCAAGCTGGGAGTGGGCCCGGAGTCGCGAGTGGGCCTGTGCGTGGAGCGCACGGCGGACGTCGTGGTGGGAACGCTGGGCATTCTGAAGGCGGGCGGCGCCTACGTGCCGTTGGATCCGAGCTACCCGAAGGAGCGCCTGGGTTGGCTGCTGGAGGACGCGCAGGGCCCAGCATTGGTGGCGCACTCGCACCTGCTGGAATCGCTGCCCACCTTCAGCGCGCAGGCCGTGTGCCTGGACACGGACGCGACGTTGGCGACGGAGCCGACAGAGGCACCGGAGTCCGAGCTGCGCCCGGAGAACGTGGCGTACCTCATCTACACGTCAGGAAGCACAGGCCGTCCGAAGGGAGTGGCGGTGACGCACCGGAACGCGGTGGCGTTCCTGGCATGGGCAACGGAGACGTTCACGGAGGAGGAGACGAAGGCGGTGCTCGCGGCGACGAGCCTGAACTTCGACCTCTCCGTCTTCGAACTCTTCGCGCCGCTGGTGCGAGGCGGCAGCGTCGTGGTGGTGCGCAACGCCCTGCATCTGGTGGAGGAGAAGCCGGACGCGGATGTGACGCTCATCAACACGGTGCCGTCGGCGATGGTGCAACTGGTGCGGCTGAACGCGGTGCCGCCGTCGGTGCAAGTCATCAACCTCGCGGGTGAAGCGCTGCCAGAGACGCTGGCGAAGGCCGTCTACGGCATCCCCACCGTGCGCAAGCTCTACAACCTGTACGGCCCGTCGGAAGACACGACGTACTCGACGTGGTCGCTGGTGGGACGCGCAGAGGTGCCGAACATCGGCCGGCCACTCACCAACACGCGGGCGTACGTGCTGGACAAGTACCTCCAGCCCGTACCGGTGGGCGTGGCAGGAGAGCTGTTCCTGGCGGGAGAAGGACAGGCACGCGGCTACCTGCTGAGGCCCGAGCTGACGGCGGAGAAGTTCCTGCCGGAAGTCCACGGCCCGGAAGGCAGCCGCATGTACCGCACGGGAGACCGGGTGCGGTACCGGACGGACGGCGTGCTGGAGTACCTGGGCCGGGTGGACTTCCAGGTGAAGGTGCGAGGCTTCCGCATCGAGCTGGGCGAAGTGGAGTCCGCGCTGCGCCAGCAAGAGGCAGTGAAGGAAGCCGTGGTGGTGGCGAAGGGGGAGGGCGCGGAGAAGCGCCTCGTGGCGTACGTGGCGCCGAAGGCCGGCGCGACACTGGAAGCGGAGACGCTGAAGACAAGCCTGCGCCAGCGGCTGCCGGAGTACATGGTGCCCGGAGCGGTGGTGGTGCTGGAGGCGCTGCCGCTCAACTCCAACGGCAAGGTGGACCGCAAGGCCCTGCCGGAGCCGGAGGCACCGGCCTCTACCCATACCTACGAGGCCCCGCGCACGGAGGCGGAAGCAAGGCTCGCGGCCATCTGGGTGGAGGTGCTGCGAGTGCCGCGGGTGGGCGTGAAGGACAACTTCTTCGCGCTGGGCGGCCACTCGCTGCTGGTCACGCAGGTGGTGTCGCGGATCCGCACGGAGATCGGCGTGGAGCTGCCGCTGCGTGCGCTGTTCGAGACACCCACGCTCGAGGCCCTGGCCCAACGGATGGGGACGGCGAGCCGCCCCCTGAGCTCGCTGCCCGGCAACGCGCTCATCGGCACGGCGCCGCCGCTGTCGTTCGCGCAGCAGCGCCTGTGGTTCATCGATCAACTGGAGCCGGGCACGGCGCTCTACAACGTGCCCGTGGCGGTGCGGCTGGTGGGCTCGCTGGATGTCGCGGCCCTGGAGCGGGCCCTGAACGAGGTCGTGCGCCGGCATGACTCCCTGCGGACCACCTTCGAGGAGCGAGGGGGGCAGGCCATCCAGGTCATCCGTCCCACCCTGTCGCTGGAGCTGGCCCGGGAGGACCTGCGGTCCGTCGACGAAGTCCGCCGCGAGGCGGAGGCCCACCGGATGGTGGAGCAGGAGATGCTCCGTCCCTTCGACCTGGTCCATGGGCCGTTGATCCGCACCCGGCTGTTCACGCTCGGGGAGCGCGAGCACGTCCTCGTGGTGACGATGCACCACATCGTGTCGGACGGCTGGTCGTTGGGCGTGTTGATCCGCGAGGTGGGCGCGCTCTACGAGGCCTTCGCCTCCGGGCAGCCGTCCCCTCTGCCGGAGCTGCCCGTGCAGTACGCGCGCTACGCGTCCTGGCAACGCGGCCGGCTCCAGGGGGAGGTCCTGGCTCGGCAGGTGGACTATTGGAAGCGGAAGCTCGCCGGCGCGCCGCCGGTGCTGGAGCTGCCCACGGACCGCCCGCGTCCGCCCGAGCGGGGGATCGCGGGCGCGAAGTTCTCCTTCACCCTTTCCCGGTCGCTGACGGGGGAGCTCAAGGCCCTGGCCCAGCGGGAGGGGGCCTCGCTGTACATGGTGCTGCTGGCCGGGTGGCAGGTGCTGATGGCGCGCTACAGCGGCCAGCAGGACATCAGCGTGGGCTCACCCATCGCGGGCCGCATGCGCGCGGAGCTGGAGGGGCTCATCGGCTTCTTCGTCAACACGCTCGTGCTGCGCGCGAACGTGGACGGCGCCCTGTCCTTCCGGCGGCTGCTCTCCCAGGTGCGCGAAACGGTGCTGGATGCGTACGAGCACCAGGAGGTCCCGTTCGAGAAGCTGGTGGAGGTCCTCCAGCCCGAGCGCAACCGCAGCCACACGCCGCTCTTCCAGACGATGCTCGCGCTCCAGAACATGCCGCTGGGCGAGCTGCGTCTGCCGGACCTGGTGCTCCAGCCGGTGAACGTGGAGAGCCCCATCGCGCAGTTTGACCTGAGCGTGTCGTTCATGGAGCTGCCTCAGGGCTTCTCCGGCACGATGGAGTACAGCACGGAGCTGTTCGACGCGGGCACCATCCAGCGGATGGCCTCGCACCTGCTCACGCTGCTCGAAGGCGCGGTCGCGAGCCCGGACACACGCGTGTCCCGACTCCCCCTGCTGACCGGCGCCGAGCGCCGCGAAATGCTGGTCGAGTGGAACGCCACGCGGGCGCCGTTCCCCGAGGCCTGCCTGCATTCACTCTTCGAGGCACAGGTGCGCCGCGCTCCGGACGCGGTGGCCGCCGTCTTCGAGGGGACGCAATTGACGTACGCGCGGTTGGACGCGCGCGCCAATCAGCTCGCCCATGCCCTGCGCCGTCGGGGCGTGGGCCCGGAGGTCCGCGTCGCGCTCAGCGTTGAACGCTCCCTCGACGTCGTCGTCGGGTTGCTTGGCATCCTGAAGGCCGGTGGTGCCTGGGTGCCCGTGGATCCGCTCCTGCCCCGTGAGCGCCTGGCCTTCATGCTGGAGGACAGCGTGGCCCAGGTGCTTGTCACCCAGCAGCCGCTGGTGGACCGCTTCCCTGAAGCGCTGCATGCCCGCGCGCTCTGCCTGGATGCGGAGCGCGAGTCGCTGGCCCAGGAGCCGACGGACGCGCCCGTGACAGGCGTGACGCCCGCGAACATGGCGTACCTGCTCTACACCTCGGGCAGCACGGGGACGCCCAAGGGCACGGCGGTGGAGCACCGCGGCGTGGCCAACCTGGTCACCCACGAAGCGGTGGCGTACGGCATCGGCCCCGGCAGCCGCGTGTTGCAGTTCGCCAGCCTCAGCTTCGACCTCTCCGTGGAGGAGATCTTCACCACGCTCTGCAACGGCGCCACGCTGGTGCTAGCGCCGCTGGAGAAGCTGATGCCGGGCGCGCCCCTGCCCGTGCTGCTGCGTGAGCAGGAGTTGAGTGTCGTCAGCCTCACCCCCGCTGCGCTGGCGGTCACGTCCCCCGAGTCCCTGCCCGAGGTGCGCACCGTCATCTCCGGCGGTGATGCCCTGCCTGAGGACGTCGTCGCGCGTTGGGCTCCGGGGCGGCGCCTGCTCAACACCTACGGCCCGACGGAAGCCACGGTCGTCGCCACGCTGGGCGAGGTGGTGGCGGATGGGACCGTGCCGTCCATCGGCAAGCCGCTGGCGAACGTGCGCGTCTACGTGCTGGACCCGCAAGGGCAGCCGGTGCCCGTGGGCGTGCGGGGTGAGCTGCACATCGGCGGCGTGGGCGTGGCGCGCGGATACGCGGGACGGCCGGGCCTCACCGCCGAGCGCTTCGTGCCGGACGCCTTCTCCGGTGAGGAGGGCGCCCGTCTCTACCGTACGGGCGACGTCGTGCGCTGGCGTGCGGACGGCCGGTTGGACTTCGTCGGCCGCCTGGACTCCCAGGTGAAGGTGCGCGGCTTCCGCATCGAACTGGGCGAGGTCGAGGCCGCGCTCACCCGGCAACCCGGCGTGAGCGAGGCCGTGGTCCTGGTGTGGGGCGACGGCGCCGACAGGCGGCTCGTGGGGTACGTCGTGGCGAAGGAAGGCCACTCGCTGGACGTGGACACGCTGCGAGCGGGCCTGCGCCAGGGCATCCCCGAGTACATGGTTCCCTCGGCGCTGAGGGTGCTGGACGCCCTGCCGCTCAACGCGAACGGCAAAGTGGACCGCAAGGCGCTGCCGGAGCCGGAGGCGGCGCGCGAGGGCGACGCCTTCGTGGCTCCGCGCACCGTGACGGAGGCGAAGCTCGCGTCCGTCTGGGCGGAGGTGCTGCGCCTGGAGCGCGTGGGCGTGAAGGACAACTTCTTCGCGCTGGGTGGCCACTCGTTGCTCGCGACGCAGGTGGTGTCGCGCATCCGCACGTCGCTGGGCGTGGAGATGCCGCTGCGCCTGCTGTTCGAAGCGCCCACGGTGGAGGCGCTGGCGCAGCGGATCGAGCAACTGGGGCGCTCCGGCGTGCCCACGTTGAGCGCTGGGATGCGTCCGGCGTCGCTGCCGCTGTCTTTCGCGCAGCAGCGGTTGTGGTTCATCGACCAGTTGGAGCCGGGCAGCTCGCTCTACAACGTGCCCACCGTGGTGCGGCTGGAGGGCGACCTGGACGCCGCGGCGCTGGAGCAGTCACTGCGGGAGGTCGTGCAACGGCACGAAGCCCTGCGCACGACGTTCGAGGAGGAGGCGGGCCAGCCCGTCCAGCGCATCCACGCGTCCGTGGACGTGCCGTTGAACGTCCTGGACCTGAGGGACTCCGGGCCCGAGCGGGAGGACGTGGCCCGTCAGCGGGTGATGGAGGAGATGGCGAAGCCCTTCGACCTGATGCGGGGACCGCTCCTGCGGGCGCTGCTGGTGCGCCTGGATGCGCGCGACCACCTGCTCGTGGTCACGATGCACCACGCCGTGTCGGACGGCTGGTCCGTGGGCGTCCTGCTCCGCGAACTGGGGACGCTGTACACCGCGCGGGCGACGGGCCACGCGTTGACGCTGCCGCCGCTGCCCGTGCAGTACGCGGACTACGCGGCCTGGCAGCGCGACTGGCTGCGGGATGAGACGCTGCGGCGGGAAGTGGACTACTGGAAGCAGTCGTTGATGGGTGCGCCGCCGGTGCTGGAGCTGCCGACGGATCGCCCGCGTCCGGCGGTGCGCACGAACGCCGGAACGACGATGGGCTTCACGCTGCCGCTGGAGCTGTCACAGCGGTTGGGCGCGCTGGCCCGGGCTGAAGGGGCATCGCTGTTCATGGTGCTGCTGACCGGGTGGCAGGTGTTGTTGTCGCGCTACTCGGGGCAGGACGACATCAGCGTGGGTTCACCCATCGCGGGCCGGACGCGCGCGGAGGTGGAAGGGCTCATCGGCTTCTTCGTCAACACGCTGGTCCTGCGCACCCAGGTGGATGGAGACCAGTCCTTCCGCGCGCTGCTCGCGAGGGTGCGGGAGCGGGTGCTGGGCGCGTACGAGCACCAGGACGTGCCCTTCGAGAAGCTGGTGGAGGCGCTGCATCCGGAGCGCAGCCTGAGTCACACTCCGCTGTTCCAGACGTTGATGGCGCTCCAGAACGTGCCCATCGAGGAGACCCATCTCCCCAGCCTGGTGCTCAAGCCCATGAGCCTCGAGGGCCGCACGTCGAAGTTCGACCTGAGCCTCTTCTTCGTGGAGACGCCGCAGGGGCTGAGCGGAGGCGTGGAGTACAGCACCGACCTGTTCGAAGCATCGACGGTGCGCCGGATGATGGAGCACCTGCGTGTGCTGTTGGAAGGCGTGGTGGCGAAGCCGGAGACGGCAGTGGGCCGGTTGCCCATGCTGACGGAGACGGAGCGCCAGCAGGTGCTGGTGACGTGGAACCAGCAGCAGGCGGAGTACGACCGGGACGCGACGATTCCGCGCCTCT
>NZ_JAIQDD010000067.1:0-6969 GCF_020036995.1 Corallococcus sp. AS-1-12
CCCGAGGCGGGAGAGTCCCTGGACTCCACCGAGCTGCGCACCTTCCTCAAGCAGCACCTGCCCGAGTACATGGTGCCCTCCGCGCTCCTCGTGTTGGAAGCGCTGCCCCTCAACACCAACGGCAAGGTGGACCGTAAGGCACTGCCCGCGCCCCAGGGCTCCGCGCTCGCCTCCACCTACGTCGCACCGCGCACTCCCACCGAGGAGCAGCTCGCGGTCATCTGGGCAGCAGTCCTGCGCCTGCCGCAGGTGGGCGTGAAGGACTCCTTCTTCGAGCTGGGTGGTCACTCGCTGCTGGCCACCCAGGTGGTGTCGCGTATCCGCGCCGAGTTCAGCGTGGAACTGCCCCTGCGCGCGCTCTTCGAGTCGCCCACGGTGGAGGCACTCGCGGTTCGTCTCTCGGGACTCACCCGCACGAACACCTCCCCGCTCACCCGCGTCTCGCATGACGGTCCGCTGCCGCTGTCCTTCGCCCAGCAGCGGCTGTGGCTCATTGATCAGCTCGAACCGGGCAGCCCCCTCTACAACCTCCCCGTCGCCGTCCGGATGGAGGGCCACCTGCGCATGGACGTACTGGAGCGCGCCCTGCAGGAAGTCGTGCGCCGACACGACGCCCTGCGCACCACCTTCGCCCAGGTGGACGGCGAACCGGTCCAGCTCATCCATCCTGATAATCCGCTGCCCCTGGGACTCGTGGACCTCACGGACGTGCCGGAGACGCAGCGCGAGTCCGAAGCGCGGCGCCTGGTGGACATGGAGATGCGCCGGCCCTTCGACCTGCGCACCGGGCCGCTCCTCCGCACGCTGCTCTTCAAGCTCTCCGAGCGCGAGCACGTCCTCGTCGTCACGATGCACCACATCGTCTCCGACGGCTGGTCGCTGGGCGTGCTGGTGCGTGAAGTCACCACGCTCTACGCGGCCTTCTCCGCTGGGCAGCCGTCGCCCCTGCCTGCCCTTCCCGTGCAGTACGCGGACTACTCCGACTGGCAGCGCCGCACGCTTTCGGGTGAGGCGCTGCGGCAGGAAGTGGCCTACTGGGAGCAGAAGCTCTCCGGCGCCCCTGCCGTGCTGGAGCTGCCCACCGACTTCCCCCGCCCGGCCGTCCGGAGCAACGCGGGCGCGACCCTCGGCTTCACCCTGTCGCGGGAGCTGACGGAAGCGCTCCGGAGCCTGGCCCACCGGGAAGGCGGTTCGCTCTTCATGGTGCTGCTGGCTGCATGGCAGGGGCTGCTTACGCGATACACGGGACAGCAGGACATCAGCGTGGGCTCGCCCATCGCGGGCCGCACGCGGGCGGAGACAGAGGGCCTCATTGGCTTCTTCGTCAACACGCTCGTCCTGCGCGCGAAGGTGGATGAAGGCCAGTCCTTCCGGTCGCTGCTCCAGCAGGTGCGCGCCACGGTGCTGGAGGCCTACGAGCACCAGGAAGTGCCCTTCGAGAAGCTGGTGGAAGTCCTCCAGCCAATGCGAAGCCTCAGCCACACGCCGCTCTTCCAGACGCTGCTCGCGCTCCAAAACGTGCCCACGGAGGACGTGCGGCTATCGGACCTCCGGCTACGAAGGCTGGAGGCCAGCCACTCCACGTCGAAGTTCGACGTGAGCGTCTTCTTCACGGAGACGTCCGACGGCCTGCGAGGCACGCTGGAGTACAGCACCGCTCTCTTCAAGCAGAGCACCGTGGAGCGGATGGCCGCCCATCTGCGCACGCTGCTGGAGGCCGTGGCCGCGAAGCCCGAGCAGCCCATCGCGCACCTGACGCTCCTCTCCAGCGAGGAGCGTCAGCGCGTCCTCGTCGAGTGGAACGACACCCGCGCCACCAGCCCGACGGACGTGCCGGTCCACGTCCACTTCACCCGGCAGGCGCAGCGCACTCCCGACGCGGTGGCGCTGGTGTTGGGCGACGCGACACTGACGTATGCCCAGTTGGATTCACGCGCGAATCAGTTGGCCCATCATCTGCGGGCCCTGGGCATTGCCCCGGGTGCGCGCGTCGGCCTCGCCGTCGAGCGCTCCTTCGAGTTGGTGACGGCGCTCCTCGCCATCCTCAAGGTGGGCGCGGCCTTCGTCCCCGTGGACCGCAATGCCCCCGTGGAGCGCATCGCCATGCTGCTGGAGGATGCGGACGTCAGCGTGACGCTCGCACACCAGCCCTTCGCTTCGTTGCTCCCCGCCACTGGCACCCGCGTCTGGCTGGATGCCCAGTCCGCGGAGATTGCCGCGCGGCCCAAGCATGCGCCGGATGTTCGCGTGAAGGGTGAAGCCCTGGCCTACGTGATGTTCACGTCAGGCTCCACGGGTCGCCCCAAGGGTGTCTGCGTACCCCACCGGGGCATCACGCGGCTGGTGCTCGGCAGCACCTTCATGCGCTTCGGGCCAGACGAAGTCTGGCTGCAGTTCGCACCCGTTGCCTTCGACGCGTCCACCCTCGAAATCTGGGGCGCGCTGCTGCACGGCGCGAAGCTCGTCCTCGCTCCGCCGCACTCACTGTCGCTGGAGGAACTGGCCGACCAGTTGCGTCACCACCACGTGACGTCACTCTGGCTCACTGCCGCCCTCTTCGAGCAGATGGCCCTGCACCAGGGCGAAGCGCTCGCGGGCGTGCGCCAGGTGCTCGCAGGTGGCGATGTGCTGCCCGCCGCCCGTGTGCGAGAACACCTCGCGCGCCTCCCGGAAGGCTCCACCTTCATCAATGGCTACGGACCCACGGAGAACACCACCTTCTCCACTACCTTCGCCATGCACCGAGATTCGGTGGTGGGCGGTTCAGTGTCCATCGGCCGGCCACTCTCCAACTCCACCGTCTACGTGCTCGACGCGCACCTGCATCCAGTGCCCGTGGGTGTCGCGGGCGAGGTGTACGTGGGTGGCCAGGGCCTGGCCTGGGGCTACCTGAATCGCCCCGAGCTGACCGCGGAACGCTTCGTCCCCCACCCCTTCGCCTCCACCCCGGGCGAGCGCCTCTACCGCACGGGCGACAAGGCCCGCTGGCAGGAGGACGGCACGCTCGACTTCCTGGGCCGCGTCGACTTCCAGGTGAAGGTGCGTGGCTTCCGCATCGAGCTGGGTGAAATCGAAGCCGCCCTGCGCGCCTTCACCGGCGTCAACGAGGCCATCGTCGTGGCGCGCGGCACTGACGCGGACAAGCGTCTCGTCGGCTACGTCACCGCTCGCGAAGGCCACTCGCTGGACACGGACGCGCTCAAGGCAGGACTCAAGCAGCACCTGCCCGAGTACATGGTGCCCTCGGCCGTCATGGTGCTGGACGCCCTGCCCCTCAACGCCAACGGCAAGGTCGACCGCAAGGCGCTGCCAGAGCCCGACGCGCACGCCGTCGAAGCACGGGACTTCGTCGCGCCCCGCGACGCGCTCGAAATGCAGCTCGCCCGCATCTGGGAGGACGTCCTCGGCGTCCCCTCCGTCGGCGTCCGCTCCAGCTTCTTCGAGTTGGGCGGCCACTCCCTGCTCGCCGTGCGCATGGTCGCCGCCGTGCGCGAGCGCCTGGGCCAGTCGGTTCCCCTCTCCGTCCTCTTCCAGCAGCCCACCATCGAGCAGCTCGCCCAGGTGCTTCGCGACGACTCCCAGGCCTGGACACCCCTCGTCCCGCTGGAGCGCGGAGAGCCCGGGCACCGGCCCCTCTTCCTCGTCCACCCTGGTGGCGGCAACGTCCTGGCCTACTCGGAACTTGCACGCAGACTCGGCCCGTCACTGCCCGTCTACGGCCTCCAGTCGCGCGGCCTCGACGGACGGCCCGTCGCTGAGTCGATTGAAGAGATGGCCGCCCTCTACCTCGAAGCCATCCGCACCGTGCAGCCCCACGGCCCCTACCAGCTCGGAGGCTGGTCTCTCGGCGGTGTCATCGCCTACGAGATGGCCCGCAGGCTGCGCGAGGCCGGTGAAGCCGTGGACCTGCTCGCCCTCATCGATGCCCACCTCCATGGCCTGACGAAGCCCGCCCAAGCCGAGACGCAGCTCGACGCGGAGGCCCGCGCGCGGCTCGCCTTCGCCCATGCCACCGCCACCGCCTTCGGTCAGCACCTCTCCGTCCCGGACGAAGCCCTGGCACAGGACGATGACGCGATGCTGGGCCACCTGCTCCAGGAAGGACTCCGGGCGCGAATCCTCGACGTGCACTCCGGCCCGGCCCAACTGCGCGCCCTCTTCAACGTCTTCCGGGCCAACCTCTTCGCCCACGAGAAGTACGTCCCCCAGCCGTACGACGGCTCCGCCCTCCTCCTGAGCGCCACCACTGTCGCCGCAGGCACTCCGCGCCACCGAGGCTGGGAGCCGCTCGTGCGAGGGGACCTCCAGGTGCACGACGTCCCCGGTGGCCACCACGAGCTGATGCAGGACCCGCACCTCGGGCCTGTCGTCGAGCTCCTGCAGGAGGCGCTCGCGCGGGTCTCCGGCATCGCACCCCGGCAGACCACGGGGAGCTGACGCCAGGGTTGGAGTGAAGCGAGGCAACCCACCGTCATGGCTCATCGTGACGGTGGGTCATGGCCCTTCCGAGGCACCGAACCCGGCCCCTGATCCCCCGATGAGCAGGGAGGAGACGCTGGGAGCAGGTCTCACTCCGGAGGACATCTGACGTCCTTCCCTCCCTTGCTTCAGGGAGACAGAGCAATCCCGCAAATACCTGAATTCATTCGAGCAGGTGATTGTCCGCCCTCATGACAGAGTCATCGTAGGCGGAATAATCTCACCGATATGAATTTGACCCACCCTCGCGCTTCTTTGGGAAGAGCGGCGCAGGGAGTCAATCCGGCACCAGCAACACACCCGAGTTCTCGCGAGCGCCACTGCCTCAGTGGTGTTCGTACGCGGTGGCGGCCCCCAGTGCGGAGTACACGAGATGAGCCACGAGCTGTCGAAGCGGATCGCCAACCTCTCACCGGAAAAGCGCGCCGAGTTGCTCAGGAAGGTGGCCGCGCAGAAGACCGTCTCGGGGCTCTCCGCGCAGGGCCTCATCCCGGTACAGGACCGCTCGCGTCCCCTGCCCCTCTCCTTCGCCCAGCAGCGACTCTGGTTCATTGATCAACTGCAGCCCGGCACCTCCCTCTTCAACGTACCCATGGCGGTGCGCCTGGAGGGTGCGCTCGACGTGGCCGTGCTGGAGCGCGCGTTGCGCGAAGTGGTGCGCCGGCATGAGGTGCTCCGCACCACCTTCCGCGAGGACGCCTCCGGCCCCGTGCAGGTGGTGTCTCCGGAGCCGGTGCTCACCCTGGAGCGCAGGGACCTCACGGGCTCGCCGCCGGACGAAGCCTGGCGGCTGGCGCGTGAAGCCGCGGCCCAACCCTTCGACCTCGCGAAGGGCCCGCTGCTGCGTGCGCTGCTGCTGACGTCGGCGCCGGGAGAGCACCTGCTCGTCGTGGTGGTCCACCACATCGTCTCCGACGGCTGGTCCATGACGCTGCTGGTGCGTGAGGTGGCGCTCCTCTACGGCGCCTTCGCGCGAGGTCAGGCAGCGCCCCTGCCCCCGCTGGGCATTCAGTACGCCGACTTCGGCGTCTGGCAGCGCGAGTGGATGCAGGGGCCTCGGCTGGAGAAGCAGCTCGACTACTGGAAGCGGCAGTTGGCCGGAGTGCCCTCCGCGCTGGAGTTGCCCACCGACTTCCCCCGCCCCTCGGAGCGCGATGGCCGTGGCGCGCGGCATGACGTGCTGCTGCCCCGCGAATTGACGGACGCGCTGAAGTCCCTCGCGCAGCAGGAGGGTGCCTCCCTCTACATGGCGCTGCTGACGGGCTGGCAGTTGCTGATGGCCCGCTACTCCAGCCAGGAGGACATCACCGTCGGCTCCCCCATGGCCGGCCGCACACGCGGCGAGGTGGAGGGCCTCATCGGCCTCTTCGTCAACGCCCAGGTGCTTCGCACCCGCGTGACGGGGACGGCCTCCTTCCGCACGCTGCTGCGTCAGGTGCGCGAGACGGTGCTCGGAGCCCAGGAGCACCAGGAGCTCCCCATCGAGCGCCTCGTGGAGGAGTTGAAGCCCGAGCGCATTCCAGGCCGCACTCCCTTCTTCCAGGTGATGCTCACCTACCAGGCCTCCTTCCGCGCCGCCGCCTCCGTCGAGGGCGTCAAGCTCGAGGCCCTGGAGCTCGACACCTTCTCCGCCAAGTTCGACCTCACCCTCCAGGTGCTGGAGACGGACGCCGGCCTCAAGGGCTACCTTGAGTACACCACGGACATCTTCACCCCCTCCACCGCCGCACGCATGGCGGAGCACCTGCGCGTCCTCCTTCAGCAGGCCGCCGCTCAGCCGGATGCGGCAGTCGCCCGACTGCCGCTGCTGACCGACGCCGAGCGGCGCGAAATGCTGGTGGAGTGGAACGCGACGCATGCGCCCTTCCCCGAAGCGTGCATGCATTCACTCTTCGAGGCACAGGTGCGCCGCGCACCGGATGCGGTGGCCGCCGTCTTCGAGGGGACGCAGTTGATGTATGCGCAGTTGGACGCGCGCGCCAATCAGCTCGCCCATGCCCTGCGCCGTCGGGGTGTGGGCCCGGAGGTCCGTGTCGCGCTGAGCGTTGAACGCTCCCTCGACGTCGTCGTCGGGTTGCTTGGCATCCTGAAGGCCGGTGGCGCCTGGGTGCCCGTGGATCCGCTCCTGCCTCGGGAGCGTCTGGCCTTCATGCTGGAGGACAGTGCGGCCCAGGTGCTTGTCACCCAGCAACCACTGGTGGACCGCTTCCCCGAAGCGATGCATGCCCGCGCGCTCTGCCTGGACACGGAGCGCGAGGCGCTGGCCCAGGAGTCGACAGACGCGCCCGTGACGGGCGTGACGCCCGCGAACATGGCGTACCTGCTCTACACCTCGGGCAGCACGGGGACGCCGAAGGGCACGGCGGTGGAGCACCGCAGCGTCGCCAACCTCGTCACCCACGAAGCGGTGGCCTACGGCATCGGCCCCGGCAGCCGCGTGTTGCAGTTCGCCAGCCTCAGCTTCGACCTCTCCGTGGAGGAGATTTTCAC
>NZ_JAIQDD010000068.1:0-5733 GCF_020036995.1 Corallococcus sp. AS-1-12
GCCTTGCGGCACCAGGGGCTTTCAAAAAGAATCCGGCAGCGACCTACTCTCCCACGCGGTTTCCCGCGGAGTACCATCGGCTCTGGAGGGCTTAACTTCCGTGTTCGGGATGGGAACGGGTGTGACCCCTCCGACATTGCCACCGGAAAAACGAATGACGGTGCATACGAAGGGTAAGTTGCAAGCTTCCGCTTGAGTGAAGCCTCTTCGAGAAGTCGAAGAAGCAATTGAAACAGCTGCCTTCCGGGCGGACGCGCTAGTGGCGTCCTGGCCTCGGCCTTGGCCCCGAGTCCCTTACTCCCCTTGAGGGGGCATGCAAGAGAATGGGGGAAGTAAGCCGCTCGACTTATTAGTACTGGTTAGCTTAACGCGTTACCGCGCTTACACACCCAGCCTATCAACGTGGTAGTCTTCCACGAGTCTTCAGGGGCTTGCGCCCGGGATACCTGGTCTTGAGGTCGGTTTCCCGCTTAGATGCTTTCAGCGGTTATCCAATCGGCACATGGCTACCCAGCGATGCCTCTGGCGAGACAACTGGTACACCAGCGGTGCCTCCAACCCGGTCCTCTCGTACTAAGGTCAGAGCCTCTCAAGTATCCTACGCCCACAGCAGATAGGGACCAAACTGTCTCACGACGTTTTGAACCCAGCTCGCGTACCGCTTTAATTGGCGAACAGCCAAACCCTTGGGACCTGCTCCAGCCCCAGGATGCGATGAGCCGACATCGAGGTGCCAAACCTCCCCGTCGATGTGAACTCTTGGGGGAGATAAGCCTGTTATCCCCGGAGTACCTTTTATCCGTTGAGCGATGGCCCTTCCATTCAGGACCACCGGATCACTATGACCTGCTTTCGCACCTGCTCGACCTGTCGGTCTCGCAGTCAAGCTCCCTTATGCCATTGCACTCGACGCCCGGTTTCCAATCGGGCTGAGGGAACCATCGCGCGCCTCCGTTACTTTTTGGGAGGCGACCGCCCCAGTCAAACTACCCACCAGACAGTGTCCCAGTCCCGGCTGACGAGACGTGGTTAGACACCAGAAATCAACAGGGTGGTATTTCACCGTTGCCTCCACCGAACCTAGCGGCCCGGCTTCAAAGGCTCCCACCTATCCTACACAGTCAATCCCTAGTGTCACTGTCAAGTTGTAGTAAAGGTTCACGGGGTCTTTCCGTCTTGCTGCGGGTAAACTGCATCGGCACAGCTATTTCAATTTCGCTGAGTCCCTCTCCGAGACAGTGCGGAAGTCGTTACTCCATTCGTGCAGGTCGGAACTTACCCGACAAGGAATTTCGCTACCTTAGGACCGTTATAGTTACGGCCGCCGTTTACTGGGGCTTCGGATCATCGCTTCGCCTTGCGGCTGACGAATCCCCTTAACCTTCCAGCACCGGGCAGGAGTCAGACCCTATACGTCGGCTTGTCGCCTTCGCAGAGTCCTGTGTTTTTGGTAAACAGTCGCTACCGCCATTTCTCTGCAACCTCTCTCGGCTTCGGCTGTACGCCTACACCTACCAGAGGCCCACCTTCTTCCGAAGTTACGGTGGAAATTTGCCTAGTTCCTTGGAGGAGAGTTCTCTCAAGCGCCTTAGGATTTTCTCCTCACCCACCTGTGTCGGTTTGCGGTACGGACACCCTGCAGACTCCCTGCGGGACTTTTCTTGGAAGCCGAGCATCAGCGACTTACCCCTTGCGGGGCGCCATGGGGTCTCGGGGATGACTGCCGCGCCTTTATTCGTACGCGACACCCCTACGCCTTTAGACTGACACAACCACCGGTCAGCTCGCCTAGCTTTCTCCGTCCTCCCTCAGTTCAACGTCTGCAAGATGGCGCAGGAATATTAACCTGCTTGCCATCACCTACGCCTTTCGGCCTCGGCTTAGGACCCGGCTAACCCTGGGAAGATTAACTTGACCCAGGAAACCTTGGGTTTACGGCGAGGGGGTTTCTCACCCCCTTTATCGCTACTCATTTCGGCATCAGCACTCCCAGTCGCTCCAGCGGCCTTTTCAGTCCACCTTCGCTGCAACTGGGACGCTCCCCTACCGCCATGCATGCCTGACATGCATGACCCGAAGCTTCGGCACTAGTCTTGAGCCCCGTTACATTTTCGGCGCGGCCTGTCTTGACCAGTGAGCTATTACGCTTTCTTTAAAGGATGGCTGCTTCTAAGCCAACCTCCTGGTTGTCAATGACCTGCCACATCCTTTCTAGTGTTCACTTAGACTAGATTTGGGGGCCTTAGCTGTCGGTCTGGGTTATTCCCCTCTTGCCAATGGACGTTATCACCCACTGACTGCGTCCCGGGATAACAATTGCCGGCATTCGGAGTTTGATACGGTTTGGTAATCTGGTGAGACCCCTAGCCGTTTCAGTGCTCTACCTCCGGCATTGAATTACCCGAGCCGATACCTAAATATCTTTCGGGGAGAACCAGCTATCACGGAGTTTGATTGGCCTTTCACCCCTACACACAGCTCATCCCAGAAATTTTCAACTTTCATGAGTTCGGTCCTCCATGCGGTGTTACCCGCACTTCAACCTGGCCATGTGTAGATCACCCCGCTTCGGGTTATAATACACGCAACTTAGCGCCCTGTTCGGACTCGCTTTCGCTCCGGCTCCACCTATCGGCTTAGCCTCGCTACGTATATTAAGTCGCCGAATCATGATGCAAAAGGTACGCTCTCGCACTGGCTTGCGCCGTAGTGCTCGAACTGCTTGTAGACATGCGGTTTCAGGTTCTTTTGACTCCCCTCACCGGGGTTCTTTTCACCTTTCCCTCGCGGTACTTGTTCACTATCGGTCGCCAAGGAGTATTTAGGCTTACCGGATGGTCCCGGCAGATTCAGACAGGATTGCACGTGTCCCGTCTTACTTGGGTAACCCGCTCAGCTCCAAAAGGCTTTCGTGTACGCGACTATCACGCTCTTTGGTGCGTCTTTCCAGGACGCTTCCACTAGCCTCTCAAAGTCCTACCGCGGACCCGCTACCCCACCGCCATTTGCATGACGTTGGTTTGGCCTCTTCCCATTTCGCTCGCCACTACTTTGGGAATCACTCATTGTTTTCTCTTCCTCAGGGTACTGAGATGTTTCACTTCCCCTGGTTTGCTCTGCAAACCTATGAATTCAGTTTGCAGTAACGCAGCTATTCGCCGCGCTGGGTTTCCCCATTCGGACATCTCCGGATCAACGTTTGGTTGGCAACTCCCCGAAGCTTTTCGCAGCCACCCACGTCCTTCATCGCCTCTTGGCACCTAGGCATCCACCGCACGCCCTTAGTAGCTTACTTGCCCTAATCTCTTGTCCAACGCCCGCCTCCCGGCGGATTGTCGAAACTCGGAGACCAAGGCCCAGGCCTCTGCTCTTCGCTAGCAGGCCCGGAAGACATTCTTTATTGCTGTTTCTCACTGCTTCTTCTTGTGTGGGAGACTTCGCTTTTGCCCCACTCGGCTGCCTCGCGGCGCCAGGTGAGACTCATTTCGAAGTCGGCACTTCTGTTGAGAACTTCACTCAGCAGAAATTGCAACTTACCCTTCGTATGCACTTGTCAAAGAACGTCCCTGCGACTTCCAGGAAACTTGTGGAGCTGATCGGGTTCGAACCGACGACATCCAGCTTGCAAAGCTGGCGCTCTCCCAGCTGAGCTACAGCCCCGACTCTCGCGTCGGCGTCCCATTCGCGTCCCTCCGTTGAGGGAGAATGGTGGGCCTAGGTGGACTTGAACCACCGACCTCGCGCTTATCAGGCGCGCGCTCTAGCCAGCTGAGCTATAGGCCCAAAGGGGCTAAAGCATCGGCAGAACCCTACAGCGTCCTTCATTCTCAAAGAGCCGAGCCAGCTTCGCTCGGTCCTTCAAAACCAAACAGCAAGCCCGAAGTTCATAATGGATTGTTTACCGGAAACATTGACCTAGAGATGACCTGACAGCCCGAAGGCTGCTGGTGTTGCCTACTCTCCCGAAGGATGAGTCCAACACCCGGTCTCCTTAGAAAGGAGGTGATCCAGCCGCAGGTTCCCCTACGGCTACCTTGTTACGACTTCACCCCAGTTACCGAGCACTCCTTGGGCATCTCTTGGTGAGATGACTTCTGGAGCAATCGACTCCCATGGTGTGACGGGCGGTGTGTACAAGGCCCGGGAACGTATTCACCGCAGCGTGCTGATCTGCGATTACTAGCGATTCCGCCTTCATGGAGTCGAGTTGCAGACTCCAATCTGAACTGAGACCGGTTTTCTGCGATTAGCTCCCCCTCGCGGGTTTGCAGCGCTCTGTACCGGCCATTGTAGCACGTGTGTAGCCCTGGTCATAAAGGCCATGAGGACTTGACGTCATCCCCACCTTCCTCCGGTTTAACACCGGCAGTCCCTCTAGAGATCCACTTGCGTGGCAACTAAAGGCGAGGGTTGCGCTCGTTGCGGGACTTAACCCAACATCTCACGACACGAGCTGACGACAGCCATGCAGCACCTGTCTCTCGGTTCCCTTGCGGGCACTCCCTCATCTCTGAAGGATTCCGAGGATGTCAAGACCAGGTAAGGTTCTGCGCGTTGCGTCGAATTAAACCACATGCTCCACCGCTTGTGCGGGCCCCCGTCAATTCCTTTGAGTTTTAGTCTTGCGACCGTACTTCCCAGGCGGAGAACTTAATGCGTTAGCTACGGCACCGCGGGGGTCAACTCCCACGACACCTAGTTCTCATCGTTTACGGCGTGGACTACCAGGGTATCTAATCCTGTTTGCTACCCACGCTTTCGCGTCTCAGCGTCAGTTACCGTCCAGGTGGCCGCCTTCGCCACCGGTGTTCCTCCCCATATCTACGAATTTCACCTCTACTTGGGGAATTCCGCCACCCTCTCCGGCACTCAAGCTCTGCAGTTTCGGGCGCACTTCCTCAGTTGAGCTGAGGGCTTTCACACCCGACTTGCAAAGCCGCCTACACGCGCTTTACGCCCAATAATTCCGAACAACGCTTGCACCCTCTGTATTACCGCGGCTGCTGGCACAGAGTTAGCCGGTGCTTCTTCTCCCGGTACCGTCAAGGCAAAGCGTATTAGGCTTTACGGTTTCGTCCCGGTCGAAAGTGCTTTACAATCCAAAGACCTTCATCACACACGCGGCGTTGCTGCGTCAGGCTTTCGCCCATTGCGCAAAATTCCCCACTGCTGCCTCCCGTAGGAGTCTGGACCGTGTCTCAGTTCCAGTGTGGCTGATCGTCCTCTCAGACCAGCTACCCGTCGTCGCCTTGGTGGGCCATTACCCCGCCAACTAGCTGATGGGCCGCGGACTCATCTGGTTGTGATAGCTTGTATACAGAGGCCACCTTTTCCCTCAGCCTCCGAAGAGACCGTGGGCTTATCCGGTATTAGCCAATCTTTCGACTGGTTATCCCAGGCATCCAGGCAGATTATCCACGTGTTACGCACCCGTGCGCCGCTCTACTAAGGGTTGCCCCTATTCGCGCTCGACTTGCATGTGTTAGGCACGCCGCCAGCGTTCGTTCTGAGCCAGGATCAAACTCTCCAATTGTATTCTTGGTTTGCTTGAACCGGCGTTCCCCGAGACCCGGCTAAGGAGTCTCGGCTCGCTGATTCGTCGGCACTTCCCTCTCGCTGCGCTTTTCAGCGCTGCTCTTGAGGTGAAGATGCCCTCAAAAAATTGACTGCGGTTTCCGCAATCCATTACTGCTTGGGCTTGCTATTTGGTTTTCAAAGACCGAGCCGCTTGTT
>NZ_JAIQDD010000069.1:0-5696 GCF_020036995.1 Corallococcus sp. AS-1-12
GCGGCGGACCTCTTCAGCGAGAAGACGGTGAGGAGGATGGTGGAGCACCACCAGCGGGTGCTGGAGGCGCTGGTGGAAGGGCAGCCCGAGGTGCGGCTGCTGACGGAGGAGGAGGAGGGGCTCTACGAGAAGCTCAATGACACGTCATTGCCGCTGGAGGAGACGTGGAGCCTGGCGGAGACGTTCGAGCGCCAGGCGCGAGCGACGCCGGACGCGGTGGCGTGCATCGGCGTGGATGCGGGTGGCGGGCACCGGCAACTGACGTATCGGCAACTGAATGCGCGAGCGAACCAGGTGGCCCGGCGGCTGCGGGCGCTGGGAGTGGGAGCGGAGACGCGCGTTGCGGTCCTGAGTGAGCGCTCGCCGGAGTTGCTGGTGGCGATGCTGGCCATCTTCAAGGCGGGCGGCTGCTACGTGCCGGTGGATCCGGCCTATCCGCGCAATTACATCGAGCAGATCCTGGCGGATGCGACGCCGCAGGTGGTGCTGGGCCGCAAGGGCCATGCGGAAGGCACCCGCGTGGACGTGTGGCTTGACCTGGATGACGAACAGAGGCTGACGGCCGAGACGCTGGCGACGCTTGAGGAAGGCGATTGGCAATACGGCGCGCGGCCCGCGAGCCGACAGTTGGCGTGCCTGATGTACACGTCGGGGTCCACGGGCAAGCCGAAGGGAGTGATGGTGCCGTTCAGCCAGTTGCACAACTGGCTGGAGGCGGGCCAGCGGCGCTCCGCCTACGAGCCGGGCGAGGTGGTGCTGCAGAAGACGGCCATCGCTTTCGCGGTGTCGGTGAAGGAGCTGCTGGGCGGGCTGCTGGCGGGAGTGGCGCAGGTGATGGTGCCCGAGGCGCTGGTGAAGGACAGCGCGGCGCTGGCGGGGCTGATTGAGCGCTGGAGGGTGACGCGAATCCACCTGGTGCCTTCACACCTGAGCGCGCTGCTGGAGGCCGCAGGCGAAAATGCACTGAAGACGCTGAAGCACGTCATCACCGCGGGCGAAGCGCTGCCGCAAGGCGTGAGGGAAGAAGCGAAGCGGAAGCTGCCGGGCACCCAGCTCTGGAACAACTACGGGTGCACGGAGCTGAACGACGTGACGTACCACCCGGCGAGCCAGGAGGGTGGGGGCAGCGTCTTCGTGCCCATCGGCCGCCCCATCGCGAACACACGGGTGTACGTGCTGGACGAGCAGTTGCGGCAAGTCCCCGTGGGGGTAATGGGCGAGCTGCACGTGGACAGCGAGGGACTGGCCCGAGGGTACTGGGGTCAGCCAGCGCTGACGGCGGAGCGTTTCATCCCGAACGCGTTCGGAGAGCCCGGCAGCCGCCTCTACCGCACGGGAGACATGGTGCGGGTGCTGGCGGACGGCTCACTGGAGTACCTGGGCCGGCGCGACTACGAGCTGAAGGTGCGAGGGCACCGGGTGGACGTGCGCCAGGTGGAGAAGGCGGCCAGCGCGCACCCGGCGATTCGGCAGGTGGTGGTGGCAGGGTGGCCCCTGGGCGCGAGCCACGCGCAATTGACGGCCTACCTGGTGGCGCGGCCGGGCATGGCGGTTGAGCCGAAGCAGGTGCGCGAGTACCTGACGGAGTTGCTGCCAACGTACATGGTGCCGACGCTGTACACGGTGCTGGCGGCGCTGCCACGGCTGCCCAACGGGAAGCTGGACCGGTTGTCACTGCCCGCACCGGACCTGACGAGCAGCCGCGAGGAGCACGTCGCGCCACGCAGTGCGCTCGAGCAGAAGCTGGCGGCACTCTTCAGCGACGTCCTCGGCCTCGAGCACGTCGGCATCCACGACAACTTCTTCAACCTCGGCGGGCACTCCCTGCTGGCGTCGCGGTTGGTCTCCCGGATTGGCAAGGAACTCGGCGCCGGGATCTCGATTGCTGCCCTGTTTCAACGGCCCACGATTGGAGAACTCTGTGAGCTGATGGGAGGCCTGGACGGTCAGGCCTCGTGGGAACTCGCCCCCGCGCCGTCAGGGAGCACCGATGCGGTGCTTTCGTTCGCGCAGGAGCGCATGTGGTTCCTGCACAACTTCGTCAAGGGCGTGCCCTACAACACACCGGGCCTCGATCACCTGACCGGCGAACTCGATGTCACGGCGCTGGAAAAGGCCATCCGCGCGGTCATCCGTCGCCACGAACCCCTGCGAACGAACTTCGTCGAGAAGGAGGGAGTGCTGTCCCAGGTCGTAGGGACGGAAGAGCGCTTCATCCTCCCCGTGACGCCCATCCGCGACGAGAGCGAGCTCGCGCCACGGATGGAGGCCGTGATCCGGACGCCGGTCGACCTGGAGCGGGAGTTGATGCTCCGGGCCCACCTCTTCCGGATCAGCCCGCGGAATCACTACCTGTTCATCACCATCCATCACATCGCCTTCGATGGTTGGTCAACGTCGGTCTTCTACCGGGAGCTGGCTGCGTACTACGCCGCGTTCCTCCGGGGCGAAGCCAGCCCGCTGCCCGCCCTGGAGATCTCCTACCGGGACTACGCCCGCTGGGAGCGGGCCCATTTCCAGGACGCGGTGCTGGCGGAGAAGCTGCGGTACTGGCGACAGCGGCTGTCGGGCGCCACGCCGCTCGTTCTTCCGACCACCTACGCCCGGCCGCCCATCCAGGGCTTCTCTGGCGCGGTGGTGAACTTCGCGTTCAATCGCGCCATCACCGAGCGATTGAAGCCGCTGCTCGTCGAGTCTGGTGCCACGTTCTACATGGCGCTGCTCGGCGCCTTCGCCGTGGTGCTGAACCGCTACTCCGGCCAGGACGACATCTGCGTCGGCTCCCCCGTGGCGAATCGTGGGCGCATCCAGACGGAAGGGCTCATCGGCCTGTTCGTCAACACGCTGGTGATGCGGGTGGACGTCGCCGGCAATCCCCGCTTCATCGACCTGCTCGCGCGCATCCAGCGCACGGCCATCGAGGCGTACGCGAATCAGGACGTGCCCTTCGAGAAGATCGTCGACGACCTTCAGGTCGCGAGAGACACGGCCCGCTCTCCGCTTGTGCAGGTCATCCTCAACTTCCACAACACGCCCCCCTCCAAGCTGGCGCTGCCGGGAGTGATCCACACGCCGATGCCGGCGCACAACGGCACCGCGAAGTTCGAGCTCACCATCGACGTCGCGGAGACGAGCTCCGGCCTGACGGGGTCCGTGGAGTACGCGACGGGCCTGTTCAGCGAGGACTTCATCCGGCGGATGCTCGGGCACCTTGAAGTGGTGCTGGGCGCGGTCGGCCGGGATCCGAGGGCACCCATCGACGAGCTGCCGCTGCTCAACCAACAGGAGCAACTGGACCTCCTGTCGAGGAGCGGCCACATGGTCCTCGAGGCAGACCCCGTCGAGCTCATCCCGCACACGTTCGAGCGCCGCGTCCAGGAGAGCCCGGAGGCGATTGCCCTGGTCCGTGGCGAAGAGCGTGTCACCTATTCCGCGCTCGACCGCCGGGCCAACAGGATTGCCCGCCGCCTGCGCGCCGCGGGAGTCGGACCGAACACCCTGGTGGGACTTTGCGCGGAGCGCTCCGTCGAGTGGGTCTGCGGTGTCCTCGGAGTCATGAAGGCGGGCGGTGCGTATGTGCCCATCGACCCCGCCGCCTCCCCGGAGTCGATCTACGACGTCCTGTACGAGTCGAAGGTCCGCCACCTGCTGACGGAGTCGCGCCTCGTCCCGGAACTGCCGGTCGATGACCAGGAGCTCCTGCTGCTGGAGCCTCCGGCGGAAGGTGGCGGGGACGATGCCGTTGCCGGCCAGGAGGCGGCGCCTGCCCTGGTCGGTGTCGGCCTGACGTCCGAGTCCCTCGCGTACGTCAACTTCGCCTCCGACTCCGGTGGAGTATCGAAGGGCGTCGCCGTCCGGCATGGCGTATTGGCCCGCCGGATGGCCGGGGACCCCGCATGGAACCCGGCCCTCTCCACCGCGCGCTTCCTGCTGAAGTCGCCGCTGACGTCCGAGCTGGCGGCCACGGAGCTCTTCCAGTGGCTCGTCAGTGGCGGCAGCCTCGGCATTCTCGACTCCGGGGCGGATCGCGACGTCTCGGCCCTCCTGGCGCAGGTGGGCAGGGACTCGATTGGCGTCCTCTACTGCGTGCCCTCCGAGCTCTCGGCGCTGGTGAGCCTCCTGGAGCGTGAGCGCGACAGGGTCCGTGAGCTGAGCACCCTCCGGTGCATCTTCTGTGGCGGAGACACCCTCGCGGTCACCCTCGTCGAGCGTTTCGGGGCGCTGGTGCGCGCCGCTCATCTCCCGCTGCGGCTGTTCAACGTCTACGGCACGAAGGAGACGGGAGTCGGCGCGAGCTTCTTCGAATGCACGCTGGACGCGACCGGCTCCGGCACTGAGACGGGACGGCTCTCGTATGAGCGGCTGCCCATCGGAGAGCCTGCTCAGGACGTGCGGCTCTACGTGATGCAGCCCAACGGTGGGCTGGCTCCAGTAGGCATCCCGGGGGAGCTGTACGTCGGCGGCGCGCGACTCGCGGACGCCCGTGACGGTGACGAGCCGACGGCTGCCCACCCCCGCTTCGTTCCGAGCCCTTTCCGGAGTGGAGCGGAGCCGGAGTGGCTGCTCCGGACGGGAGACCTCGTTCGCTGGCTGTCTCAAGGTCCCCTGGAGCTGATCAGCGCCGCTCGGGAGCGCGATGGAGGAGGGGACCGGCGCATCGACTGCCATTTCATCGAGGCGCGCCTGCGCCGTGTGGACATCGTCCGCGATGCAGTGGTTGCCGCGGTTCCGGATCGCCAGTCCAAGGCCCGGCTCGTGGCCTACGTCGTCCTGGACGAGTCGCACGTGGCGGATGTCGAGTCGCGCGAAGGGCAGGGGGCGTTGATGGCTCGGATCAACGCCGGGCTCGGGGGCACGTTGCCGGAGTACATGCTTCCGGCGACCTACGTGTTCATGGACGACCTGCCGTTGACGTCGTCCGGGCGACTCGACCGCAAGGCCTTGCCCGAGCCGGAGGATGACCGAGACATCGGCGGAGCGGCCGCCTATGTGGCCCCGCGTGGGCCCACGGAGATGGCACTGGCGCGCATCTGGCAACAGGTGCTGAGGCGGCCCCAGGTCGGACTGCGAGACAACTTCTTCGAGCTGGGTGGTCACTCTGTGATGGCCATCCAACTGGTGTCCGCGATCCGGAAGCAGATGGAGGTCGAAGTTCCCATCACCCTGATCTTCGAATCGCCGGTGCTGGAGGCAATGGCGCTCCGGATCGAAGTGCTGCGGTATCAGGGACACCGCGGCCATGTGCCAGCCATCGAGCGGGTGGAGAGGACAGGCCCCCTCCCGCTGTCCTTCGTGCAGGAGCGCGTGTGGTTCGTGCACGAGCACATGGAGGACCAGAGGACCAGCTACAACATCACCTGGACGCTGCGCCTCACCGGCAAGGGCTTCTCGCGGGAAGCGCTGCGGACGGCGTTCAACGGACTCATCGCCCGGCACGAGACGCTGCGCACGGGGTTCCGGGGGACGGAGAGCGCCGGGGAGGCCGTGCAGGTCGTCGGTGAGCCCTGGGAGGTGGAGCTCCCGCTGAGGGAGGTGCGCGAGGCGGAGGTGACGGCCACCGTCAACGCGCTGTCGCGGCACGAGTTTGACTTGAGCACCGGGAGGCTGTTGACGGCGGAGGTGCTGCGGGTGGCGGAGGACGAGCACCTGCTCGTCAGCAACATCCACCACATCATCACGGACGGCTGGTCCTTCGG